>JAICSD010000216.1 GCA_025937075.1 Vicinamibacteria bacterium
CACGAGGCGTTCGGCGTCCGCAGCGAACAACGACGCCGCCACGAGATGCGTCGTCCACGACGCAGCCAGCATGCCGAGCGCGGCGCCCGTTGCCGAGAGCAGGAGGCTGTCGGCGAGGAGCTGTTCGAGCAGCGTCTGCCGGCTGGCACCGAGCGCCACGCGAACGGACGTCTCGTGCGACTGCGCGAACGCGCGCGACAACAGGAACGTTGCCACGTTCACGCACGCGATGAAGAACACGGCGGCCGCAGCCGCCGAGAGGAGCGCGCGCACACGCAGCAGCCCCCGCGCGACGTCCGGCGTCATGCCCGTGTACGGCAATACCGCGATCGGACCGCCGCCCCTGCGTGCTGCGTTGATCACCGCTTCCGCATCATTCGGTGATACGCCCGGTCTGAGCCGGCCGAACGCCCAGATCGTACGGCTGCGCCGATCTGCAGACGCCAGTGACGCCTCGCGGTTCAACGGCATCCAGACGTCGACATCGCTTCCGGAATACAGCCCTTCGAGCCACTCGGGCGCGATGGCGATGACGCGCGTGTCGGTACCGTCGATTTGCAAGGGCAGCGGACGATCAATCGCCGTCCCGCCGATTTCCCGCTGCCACCATCGATGGCTGACGACGACGCCCTCGTCGAGCGAGAGTTGCAGGAAATCTGCAACGTCCGGCGTGATCGCGGCAACGGATGCCACGGATGAATGTCCGTTGACGGTAATGGTGGTCCGGACTTGCCTCGCGGCGCCGACCGTCTCGAACATCTGATGCTGCGCTTCGAGCGCGACGTACGTCTCGAACGACACCGGGCCGAAGCGATCGTCGTCTCGCGCGAAGAGCGAGACGATCGAGCCGGCGTGCGCGAGCGGTAGATCGCGCGCGATCGAGCCCCGCGTGAAGCCTACGACGGCGGCGTTGCTGCCGACGCCGAGCGCAATCGTCAGCAGTAACAGCACGCTCGCGCCGGGTGTGCGGCTAAAGCTCCGTAGCGACTGCCGCAATTCGCGGAGCGGGCGCATTTGCCTCTCGTCGTGCGAGCAGGATGCCATCGCTCTCCTGATACCAGGTAACCTGGTTCGCACGATTTCAGCCCATTCCACACGTCAGCCGGCCGCAGCGCCGCCGCTGACGTGCTTGCACCGGTGTTCGTCTCCGGGACAGAGCGTTCCGAATCGGAATCGGACTGCACGCCCGTGAGGCGACGCTCGCCGTGCGACACTGGGGTGTGGCGGAGACGAGTGCGCGCCGGCTCCGGCAGGTCAGCGACGGACTTTCTGGAAAGACCCTTCGCTGATTTCGAGGCGCTCACCAACGAGGTCTTTTCGAATCAGCCCTTCTGGAAGAACAGCACAACGAAGCCGGGCAGGAACGCGCCGCTCCAGATCAGCGCGAGCCGAATGAGGTTCGGTTCGCGCGTGGGCTTCTCAGGCCATGCAGAGGTGAGGGTATAGAAAAAGAGCAGGCAGAGCGCGGCGGCCGCAATCCCGCGGACCAGCGATCCGCCAACCGTCGAGTCTCCCCGCAGCACGACGTCGATCAGCCCGAAGCCGGTCCAGAACAGGGCCGCAGCGATTGCGGCTGCGCTCCACAGGCCAAGCGGCAGCAGTGATTGGTAAGCCACGCCGGCCAGGACACCCGCGATCAGGCCGCACACCGCGCCGAGCATGATCTGCTTCCCCCGCAGCCCGACGATGCCGCCGATGCAGCATGCGACCACGCAGGCGCGAATCACCGCGTACGCCGGCTTCGCCTGCAACTCGAAGGCGAGCGTCACGTAATCACCGAACGCGTTGATGCCGCCGAGCACGATCGCGGCGGCGAGCGCTTCGATCATGGTGCCGGGTTTATCGGCAGCCGCTCGTTGACGCGTTACACCCGTATGCACGAGTACACGCGCACGTCCGTCGAGTTCGTTCGTGAAACGCTGACGTGTGCGGAGGCGCGCCATCGACCGGATCCGTCCTTGTATACTCTCTCCCCAGTATGAATCTCGTCCTCTGACGAGGAGATTGTCGGCAGGAACGTGAAGCTGAACGACGCCACGGTCGGAGCATCCGCCGGCCGCGGATTCTGGCTGCGCGTCGATGACGGCAAGGATGTCTTCGTGCTGCCCGCGACAACCGGGAAGCCGAGCATCCACGAAGGTCAGCGCATGTCGATCGAGGGCGTGATCCTTCAGATGCCGCGGTCCATGCGCGATCGGCTCGAGGCGCCGCAGGACGCGAACACCGACGTACGTGTACGCGACGTCCCTGAACGGCACGACGTAAGGTTTCGAATGTGCGAGCGCAGCATCCGGTCGATGCTGCGCTCGTTCGCCCGCCGCTACACCGCGGCCTCCGCGGGCCGGATGTTCTGATTGACGCGGAACAGGTTCGCCGGATCGTACGCGGTCTTCACCTGCGCCAGACGCGTGTAGTTGTCGCGGAAGGACGCCTGCACGCGTTCCTGCCCCTCGTCCATCATGAAATTCACGTACGCGCCCCCGGCGGAGTACGGGTGCAGGGCATCGAAATAGTCCTTGCACCAGTCCGTGATGTGCGCGCGGTTCGCGGGATCCGGGTCGACCCCGACGATCACTTCCGCCCAGTTCGCGTCGCGATAGCTGAACGCCGTGTCATGGCGGCCCACCCGATGCGCCGCGCCGTCAATCGCGTACAGGTGCACCGTCGACAGCATCGTCGGAAGCGCGGCGCCGTGGCGGGCGTGTTGGGCGACGGCCGCGTCGCTCAGTTCGCTGACGAAGTCCGCCCGCCAGTACCACTGCAGCCCCGGCGGATACAGCGGATCGAACAGGCTGTTGACGACGGGCAGCGGCATCTCCGCCTGGTGATCGAGCAGGGGTTTGCCAACGCTGCGCATCGGCTTCGTCGCGGCGTCGGATGCCGGCGCGGGCGCCGTGCACACCCACATCACGCCGCAGACCTTCTTCATGTGCAGATGTTCCGGGAACATCGGCGCCGGCGGGATCACGAGGAACGCGAAGAACCCGTTGACGTATTCGGGCGCGTCGAGGATGAATTCGCGATACGCCTTCATCACCTGCTCGGTCTGCTCGAGCGGCCAGAACGTGGGTCCCGCGTACACCGTTCTCACCGGATGCGCGCGAAATTCGAACGAGGTCACCACGCCGAAGTTCCCGCCGCCGCCCCGGAGGGCCCAGAACAGATCGGGATGCGACGTCTCGCTTGCCGTGATGATGGTGCCGTCCGCGAGCACGACGTCGGCCGAGAGCAGGTTGTCGATCGTGAGGCCGTACTGGCGCGTGAGATAGCCGATGCCGCCACCCAGCGTCAGTCCGCCAACACCCGTCGACGAGATGAAGCCGGCCGGCACCGCAAGGCCGTAGGGATGCGTCGCGTGATCGACTTCCGCCCAGGTGCAGCCGGCGCCAACGCGTACTGTCTTAGCGTCCGCGTCGACGCGGACGCCCGTCATGCGCGAGAGGTCGATGACGATCCCGTCATCACAGGTGCCGAGGCCCCCGCCGTTGTGCCCGCCGCCGCGAATGGCGGTGAGCAGGTTGTTGGTTCGCGCGTAGTCGACGGCAGCCACGACGTCCGCCACATCCGTGCAGCGCACGATGAGCGCAGGACGCCTGTCGATCATGCCGTTGTAGACCGCTCGCGCCCCGTCATACGCGGCGTCGCCCGGCCGGACGATGTCGCCGCGTACGTTCGACCGCAGTTGCTCGATTTGGATGGCGGCCATGGGTACCTACCTCTTCGTCATCGATTGCGGGTTGTCCGACGGGTTCACGTAATGGAGATCGAACGGGCCCTGCAGGCTGATCTGCACGATCGTTGGCGCGCTCGTCCACGCGAAGTGGTGCATCTTCGGGGGCAGCGACAGGTATCCTCCGGGTTCGAGCGTCTGGCTCGCGCCGCGATCGAGCTTGTCACCGTTGCCGACGTGGAAGGAGCCGGACAGCACCGTGATGCGCTCCGCCATGGTGTGCCAGTGCGCAGGGATATCGTAGCCCGCCGGCAGGCGAAGGCGCATCGTTACAGGACCGCTTTCCGCAGGATTCCCCTCCAGGACGGCGATCTCGGCTCCGGCGGGCAGCACCGGCGGCGCGGGCGCCCATCGGACCTGATCGGCCGGTACCACCAGGTGGTTGGACTGCGCGATGACAGGGATGGCCAAGAGCGCAAGGCCAACGGCGACTGCAGGAATGCGAGACATGACAGAACAATTCGTGTTCATGATGTGACCTCCTGTTCGAAAGCCTATGAACACGTCCGTTCCCGAATCGTTCGCGGAAGCGTTCGGGATTCCGCGACGTCAGACGGCAGCGGATGAGCTCGTAATCCGCCGCTCGAGCGCGCGATTCCCTTGCGTCCGCGCCAGCGCCAGCGCGCGCTGCAGCATCGCGTCGCGATCCGGCGGTGCATCGAGCGCGCTCTTCTGGAAATACAGGGAGGGAAGCCACCACAGATCGCCTCGATCGAGCGCCATCCGAATCGCGGTATCGAGGACCAGCGCCGCGCGAGCGCGATCGCCGGCGCGCCCACAGGTGTCAGCCAGCAGCGACAGATAGTACGGACGGCGCGCCTGCGCGCGCACGCGATCGAGCCGCTCCAGCGCGGCTTCGATCGCCAGCACGCCGTCGGCCGGGTGCTCGTGGCCGCGCGCCCACCCAATCAGCACGCGCGCCCAGTCGCCGTAGTATGCGAACCCGTACCGATCGCACATACCAGCCACGGCCCGAGCGCACGCCTCCGCACGAGATACGTCGAGCCGCATCTGGTGAAGGAGCGCCGCGTACGCGAGCGCGAGCGTCTCCGAGTACTTGTGGTCGCGGCGCCGCGCGAGCGCAATGCCCTCGTCGACACACGCGACGGCGTCCACATCGGCACCTAACAGCCAGAGCGTGTGTGAGTACCACGCGTGAGCGAAGACGCCAAGGTCGGATCCAAGCGCGGACCGCTGCGGATGCTGCTCGTCATAGGCGGCAAGCGCCGCGTCGAAGTGCTGCCGTGAGGCTTCCAGTTCGCCGACGCTCATGAGCGTGCCGCCCATCGCGTGATGCGCCTCACAGCGGCACGAGGGATCGGCCGCGCTGCGATCGAGCGCCTGCTGCGCCACCTCGCGCGTGCCCTTCAGATCGCCGAGCATATAGCGAAGCGTGAACGCCACCCATAACCATCGGGCGGGAACCTGTCCGCGTCCATCCTTGACCGACAGCGCGAACACGCGCTTCACGTTCTGCTCGACTTCGGGCGCCGCGTAGCCTCGGCCGGAGTTCAGGACCACCGAGAGGCGCGATCGCAGCCCCAGCTCCCGTTCGTCGCGATCGCGTCCTTCCGCCAGCGTGTCGAGCAGCGAGAGGGCGTGCGTCAAGCAGCGAACCGCTTCTTCGCTGGCGCTCACGCGCGTCGCAACGTCTGCGGCGCGCTCCAGGAACCCAATCGCGCGCTCCGGCTGCCCGCCGCGATCCAGATGTGCCGCAATCGAAGCGCTCGCCTCGTCCAGATGTTCGGCGAACAGCCGCTCCATCGCCTGCGCGATCCGCCGATGGATCAGGCGCCGTCGCGCGGGAGCAATCCCGTCGTACGCGACTTCACGAATGCGGTCGTGGCTGAAGTCCCAGCGTTCTCCTCCCTGCACCCGCACGATGTGGCGGCGCCACAGCTCGTCGAGCGCGCGGACGAGCGCCGCCTCCTCGAAGCCGGATGCGTGCGCAAGCACGTCGAACGGAAAGTCGCGGCCGATCGCCGCCGCCACTTCGGCCGCCGCCCGGGCGTCCTCGGACAACATCGCGAGCCGCGCCTCGACCACGGACTGGACGCGCGGCAGGGCACGATGCGCTCCGGTCTGGGTCGTCAGCTCCATCCGTCCGCGTTCGACAATGAAGAGCGGATGGCCTTCGGTGTCACGGAACGCCTGCGCGAGCGCCGCGTCATCGAGCGGGTGTCCCGCCACCTCCACGGCAAGCTGCGCCGTAGCCGTGCGATCGAGCGGTCCCAGTGAAATCGCGGTCAGGCGCGCATCACGTTCGAGCTGGCGAATCAGCCGTCCGAGCGGCGGATTGTCGTCCTCTTCTCCGCTGCGCACCGTCGCGAGGACGATGCAGCGCGCCGCCGCCGCCGAGTGCGCGAAGTACTGCAGCCAGTCGATCGTGTCGGCATCCGCCCACTGCGCATCATCGAGCAGGAGGGCGAGAGGAGACGCAGCGCGGAACGCCTGCGCGAGCGCCTCGAAGAATCGGAGGCGCTGCCAGTGTTCGAGCTCTTGACTGGGCCGCGGGACGTCGGGCCGCTGGGCGAGCAGCTCCGGCCGAAGTCTGGCGACGTCCGTCAGGAATGCGGGCTCGAGGGTGTCGAGCGCGGGACGCAGCGATTCCTTCCCGAGCCATTCCGCAATCGGCGCGTACGCCAGGCGCCCTTCGCCGGCGTAGCAGCGGGCCGTCGCGGCCGTCACGCGGTTGAGCGTCAGCCAATCGACGAGCTCCTCGGCGAGCCGCGACTTGCCGATGCCGGCTTCGCCGCGGATCAGGCACAGGCGCGTGCCGTGCGCAGCGGCGGCGCGCCAGGCGCCAAGGAGGGCGTCCCATTCCGGGCGGCGTCCGACGAGCGGGTAGACCGCCGTTCGCGGCGGCATAGGCGCCGCCGGAGCTTCGGCATCGAGGTCGAGAACTTCACGATAGGCGATCCGGGTCGCTGCGCTCGGCTGGACGCCGAGCTCATCTTTCAGCAGCGCCGCACATTGCTGGTAGGTGTGCAGCGCCGCTGCGCGCTCGCCGCGGCGCGCGTGGCTGCGCATCAGCGCGCACCACGCCTGCTCGTCCAGCGGATCGATCCGCAGCATTTGCTGCGCACGGTCGATCGCGTCCCCGTACGCGCGTCGATGTTCGAGGAGCGCGACGAGCCGCGTCAGGACGTCCTTCGCGCGTTGACGGAGCCGGTCGCGATCGGGATCGATCCACTCGCCGGAGCAGTCGGGGAGCAGATCGCCGCGGTAGAGATCCGCCGCACCCTGCAGGGAGGCCTCGTCATCCTTCAGGCCGCGTTCGGCGGCCGCTTCGAATGCGGTGACGTCGACCGAATCTGTGTGCGCGTTCCAGGCCAGCGTCCGCGATCCGGCGTCGACGAGCGCGTGGATGGCCGGCCATCCCTCGCGCAGATGGTGCAGCTCGCGGCGGAGATTCGTCAGGGCCTGATCGTCGGTCGATTCCGGCCACAGCGATCCGCTGATCCGCTGCCGTGAAAGCGCATCGCCCCGCGCGTGCAGGACCAGAAATGCGATGAGCTGCTGCTGGCGGGAACTGGGCAGCCGCTCGGGCGCTGCGCCGGCCACACGCAGACGAAAACCCCCGAGCAGGTCGATACGCACCCGCGGCGGAGGAGGCACGATCCAAGATTACACCGGTCAGCGCCGGCAGTTGCGCGCGTTCCGAATCTCCGCCGCGCGCTGCATGAACGCGTCCGTCCACTCGTCGACGGCCGCCTGGCCCGCATCGGAGGCGCCGTGGCGCAGCCGGCTGATCTGCTTCAGGTCCATCATGTCGAAGCGGGCCGCGTAGAAGATTGCCCGGACGCGCTCGCGGTCGAGCGTTTCGAGCCGGCGCGCGAGGAGCGCGCGCGCATCCTCGAAGACGGTCACGGCGTTCTTGAGCGGATGTTGCAGCTCGCAGCGATCCGCATTCGCGAACACGCGCTCGGTCTGCCAGTCGCTGAAGTCGCCGCGCG
>JAICSD010000123.1 GCA_025937075.1 Vicinamibacteria bacterium
CAGCGGCGCGACGTCGATCGCGGACGTCCTGCGCCTGGCGCCGGGCGTGGAGGTCGCGCGGATCGATTCCTCGCGCACCTGGGTCGTCGGCGTGCGCGGCTTCGGCGACCCGTTGTCGAAATCGCTGCTCGTCCTCATCGACGGCCGGAGCCTCTACACGCCGCTTTTCGGCGGCTTTAACTGGTCGCTGCAGTACATGCTGCTCGACGACATCGATCGCATCGAGATCATTCGCGGCCCCGGCTCGACGGTCTGGGGCGCAAACGCGGTGGACGGCGTCATCAATATCATTACCCGGCCGGCAGCGCAGACATCAGGGACCTATTTGACGGGCGTTGCAGGTACGGTCGACCGTGGGCTCGCGGGCGCGCGCTACGGCGGCCGCATCAGGGATTCGGGAAACTACCGGGTGTACGGACTGGCGCTCGACCGCGGCCCCGAATGGCACTCGGATGGACGCGATTTCGACCGGTGGCACATGGCGCAGGGAGGTTTCCGCGCAGATTTCAAGCACGGGGCGCGCGACAGCTTCACGCTCCACGGCGATGCGTATTCGGGCGAGATCGGCGAGAGCGTGCTCGTCTCTTCGTTCAATCCGCCCGGACATGCGCTCGTCGATACCCCCGCAGACGTATCCGGGCAGAACATCGTCGGACGATGGGATCGCAAGCTCGCGGCCGGCGCGAACCTCACCGTCCAGGGCTACTGGGATCGGACGCACCGGCTGGGCACCGATTACGGCGAAACGCGAAACATCTTCGACCTCGACATCGTGCACCAGTTCTCTCCGGCACCCGGCCACAAGGTGATCTGGGGCGGTGGATTCCGAAACGGCCCCGCGACATACGTGCAGACAATCGAAGCGGCGGACTTCGAACCGCACGACCAGGCGTACGATCTGTACAACGTCTTTGCTCAGGACACCGTCGCGCTGCGCTGGCGGCTCTCGGCCACCGGAGGCGCACGGCTCGAACACAACACGTACACGGGGTTCGAGTTCTCCCCGAGCGCAAGCCTCCTGTGGACGCCGACCTTGCGGGAGTCTGCGTGGTTGTCCGTCACGCGTACCGCGCGCACGCCGTCGCGCCTCGAGACGGATATCTCCGTCGAGCAGTTCGTCCGCTTCCAGGACTCGTCCCCGGTCTACGCCCGCCTGATTGGCGATCGGGCCCTTGCAGCCGAACACGTCATCAGCGTCGAAGGCGGCTACCGCGCGCTCGTCTCGACAGCGGCGTACGTCGACGTATCGGTCTTCCGTCACCGCTACAGCGACGTCATCGCGCTTGGCAAGGGGACCGTCGACGTGCCGACGCGCGACGGCACTACGTACCTGCGCGTGACGTTTCCCTTCACAAACGCCATCGCCGGTCCGACGCAGGGTTTCGAGATTGCGCCAAACGTCTCGCTCTCGCCGTCCTTCGGGGTGCGGGGTTCGTACTCGTACCTGCACACGGATCTGAGCGCGAAGCCGGGGCTGGATTCGACGCTGGGACTGACGCAGATCATTCTGTCGGGAACGCCGCACCACCAGGTCGTCGTGCAGGGTGTTGCATCGCACGATCGCCTCGACATTACACCGACCTACCGCTACGTGAGCGAACGCGAGGACTCCTCGATTGCCGCGTACCATGAACTCGACGTGCCGGTAACCTGGACGCTCGACCGCGGCCTGTCGCTGCAGGTGGTGGGGCAGAACCTCCTGCACGCGCACCATGCGGAGTGGGCGCGAGACCCCGGTCCGACCGTGGAGATCAAGCGTGCGGCCTACGTGCGGCTGACCTGGACCAGGTAGAGACGGGACGCGGCGCAGAGTGCTCGAATGAAGGCGTTCAAAGACCAGCCGATCGCCAGAAAGGCAGTGATCCTGGGGCTTGCCCCCACGATCTGCGCGCTCGTCATCGCAGGCATCGCCTTCATCCTTTCGGTCTACGTCTCCGTTCGCCGCGACGTCGTCAACGACATCGCGTCGTCCGCATCGATGCTGGCCGACAGTACGAACCTCGCGGTCAGCGTTCGCGACGGCAAGACGATCTCGGAGCTTGCCGCCGCCTTGCGAGAGCGCACCAGCATCGATCGGGTCTGCGTGTTCGATGTGGAGGGCGAGTACCTCGGCGGCTATGCGCGACCCGGCGAAGGGTGTCCGAGTGCCGTCCCGCGCGACATCCCGCTGCACGCCGGTCAGGTTTATCAGACGCAGGATGTCTATATCGACAATCGCCGCGTCGGCGTCGTGCACGTCGTCGGCAACCTCGATCAGGTGTATCGCACGGTCGGCTTACAGGCGGGGATCACCGTGCTGGCGCTCCTCGTCGCCGCCGCTGTCGCGCTGCTGCTCATCGGGCGTCTGCAGCGTTCGATCGCGCAGCCGATTTCCGAGCTGGCGCAAACCGCCGATCGGGTGTCGAATACGAACGACTACAGCCTTCGCGCCACACAGACGACCAACGACGAGGTCGGCAGCCTCGTGCGATCGTTCAACGCGATGCTCGGCGCCATTCAGCGAGCGGAAGGCGAGCGGACCCGGCTCCTCCAGCGCGAGCGCGAAGCCAGCCGCCTCAAAGACGAATTTCTCGCCGCCGTCTCCCACGAGCTGCGGACGCCGCTGAATGCGATCCTCGGCTGGACGCACATTCTTTCGACGACCAACCCCCCGCCGGAGACGCTGGCAAAAGGCCTCAAGACCCTGCACCGCAACGCGCGCACGCAGACGCGGCTGATCGAGGACCTGATCGAGGTCTCCCGAATTGCCACGGGCAAACTGAATCTGAAGATCGAAGTGGTCGATCTCCGGGATGTCGTAAAACAGGCCACCGATTCGCTGCAGGGCACCGCAGCGGCCAAGCCTGTCGCTCTCGAGGTGACGGTCCCATCAGAACCAGCGCTCGTATCAGGCGATCGCGATCGGTTGCAGCAGGTGGCCTGGAACCTTCTGAGCAACGCGATCAAGTTCACACCGCCGGACGGCGTCATCGTCTTCACCCTCGGTGCGTCCGGCTCCGAGTTCGTGCTTCGGGTTCGCGACACGGGGATCGGCATCTCGCCGGATTTCCTGCCGTTCGTCTTCGAGCGTTTCCGGCAGGCGGACGGGTCCACCACACGCGAGTTCGGCGGGCTCGGACTCGGGCTCTCCATCGTCCAGGATCTCGTGAACCTGCATCATGGTACCGTCAGCGCGTCGAGTGCCGGCCGCGGCCTTGGTGCCGAATTCGTGGTGCGATTGCCCCAGCTCGTGCCCAGTCCGGCTGAAGAAAGCCCATCCGCGCCCACCCCGGCGCCCAAGGCTGACGTGCGACTCACGGACGTCGACGTACTGGTGGTAGACGACAACGAGGATTCGCTCGAGCTGGTCGCGACGACGCTGGCCGGAGCTGGAGCGCGGGTGCGTCTCGCGCACTCGGGTGCGGAAGCCATTGCGGCATGGAGAGCCAGAAGGGCAGACGTGCTGGTCTGCGATCTCGCGATGCCGGCGATGAACGGCTTCGACGTGCTGCGCGAGATCCGCGCGCTGGATGAGCCGTCCGGCGTCCGCGCCTTCGCGATCGCGCTCACCGCCTACGCGTCGCGGGACTACATCGAACGCACGAGGCGCGCAGGCTTCGATGCTCACCTGCCGAAGCCGTTCGACCCGGCAATACTACTGACGCAGATTGCCGCCGCGACAGCGTAACCAGCCTGACAGCGAGTGTAAAAAGTAGGCGTAAGGAGACAGCAGGGATGTGATGTGTCCGGTGAGCTGCGACGTTCGCCGCGGCCGCAGCCCGGAGGAGCTGCCGCCAGGCGCCGGACGCCTGCTGCCTCCTTCCGCCTACGTCCTCGCAAAGCGAGGCGCAGCGCGAGCAGCAAGCGGCGTACCTCCGCCGATGCGGGCAGAACTCGCGGATTTATTCAGTGAATCCCGCGGTTCTGCCCACCGTCACACCGAACCGACGGCCAATCCGTTGGCTGGCAGCCAAGGGGTTGGCCGTGCGCGTCAGACTGTGCGGCGGCCGCTGACGAGGCCCACCACGAACAACACAAGGGCAATCACCAGCAGCACGTAGATGAAGTTGCCGAGCGTGTAGCCGCTCACCAACCCAAGCAGCCACAGCACCAACAGAATCACCGCGATCGTAAAAAGCATCGTCCCTCCTGCCTAACCTATAGAGCAGAGTGCGTGCCCACTCCAAAACGCCCTCAGGCTCGTCGGTATGCACCTGACGGGCTCCAAGGTGTGGCGTGCATTACGTACTTCGTGTGGATGTGCTTACATCGGCGACCGATCTGCCCGATCCACAGTCACTTCCACGACACCGAGCGGCTCGTCGCGCGCGACATAAAGGTGGTCTGAATCGATCGAGAGCAAGTCGGCCGGCCGGTACGGACGCTCCTGGGCCGACAACGTGACTGCCGCAATTTCGGCATATGTGTCGAGAATCACTTCACCAATTCCGGACAGCGTGTGCTGGAGCGAGTGGGAGGCGTGCCAGACGAAATTCTCGACGAGGGCCGCGCGCACGCCCTGGCGGAACGTCGCAAACGCGATGTCGCCCCCGCCGTAGGACCATTTTGCGCAGAGTGCGGCGACGACCAGCGGCTGCACGCCGTCGGGTTGCCCCTCGTGGGCGTGCGCCGCGGCATGCGGATCGCCAAACCCGCACGTCCGCATCACGACGAGATCGTCGATGCCGGCCGTCACGGATGTACGCGCGCCGTTGCTCGTCACGATCGCCACCCGCCGCTCGCCACTGCCAGGCGCAAAAGCCTGCCCCTGGGCCTTGCCCCCGGCCTCGAGCCGCGTCCACCCGAGTTCCGCCGCTTCGATTCGAGCGAGCGCGACCTGCGGAAACTGCGCGAGGATGGCATCGCCGACCGCCAGCGCGAACGTCTCGATCTCCGGGAAGTTCGGCGTGCGCGCGACGCGATACACGACGTTCTTCAACGGTTCGACCGGCAGCGCGTCGCCGCCCTCGAGACGCACGCTGACGGTCACGTCTTTCGGATCGTGCCGGTCGCCGCGGTGCAGCACCCGAAGCAGCCGCAGACGGGTCTCGCCGTAGGTCGTCGAGTGAATGTGCGCCATGCCGCCATGGTAAGGCTATAATGCGCGTTTCGCATGAGGGTCGCGCGGCGGTACGTCATCACCGGCCGCGTGCAGGGTGTCGGCTTCCGCTATTTCACGGAAGCCGCGGCCGCGCGCGCCGGGGTCCACGGGTGGGTACGCAACAACCCGGACGGATCCGTGGAAACCTTTCTGGAAGGGGAGAAGACGGCGGTCGATGCCGTCGAAGCGGCGCTTCGACGCGGGCCGCCGTCCAGCCAGGTCGACAACGTCGCCGTCAGCGAGGAAGCGCCCACACACCGCAGCGGCTTTTCAGTCCACTGACAGTACATATGGATGCATTGAAGACGCACATCCGGAACGTCCCCGACTTTCCCAAGCCGGGGATCCTGTTCTACGACGTCACCACCCTGCTGAAAGACCCGCAGGGGTTCAAGCTCGCGATCGACAGCCTGTCGGAGCCTTATCGCGACAAAGGCATTTCGCTCGTGGTCGGCATCGAGAGCCGCGGGTTCATCCTCGGGGCTGCCGTCGCGGATCGGATCGGCGCGGGGTTCGTGCCAGTGCGCAAGCTCGGAAAACTGCCGGCCGAAACAATTCGGGCCAGCTACGCACTCGAGTACGGCACCGACAGCCTCGAGATGCACCGGGACGCGATCGAGCCCGGCCAGAAGGTGCTCGTCGTAGACGATCTCCTGGCCACCGGCGGCACGGCGCGCGCGACAGTGGATCTGGTGCGGCAACTCGGCGGCGATGTCGTGGGTGTGGCCTTCCTGATCGAGCTGGCGGACCTGAACGGCCGCGCAAAGCTGGCAGGGGAGAACGTGCGCGCGGTCCTGCAATACTGATGCGATAAAATGGCGTGTTTCCCCACTCGCGCCCGTAGCTCAGCAGGATAGAGCATCGGTTTCCTAAACCGGGGGTCGCAGGTTCGAGACCTGCCGGGCGCACCAGTCGCTGCTCGCGCGGACATTCCCCGCGCAGCGGCAGGACGTCAGATACCGAATTGGGAACTCTTGTAAGAAGACATGAAACGAATTGAGCGGCACAAATTAAAGGGCAACGAGTTCGCGGATACCGTAGCGAAGGCGCGCGAGGTGCTCGCGGAGCGCCAGGCGACGGTGACGCGGTCCGTGATCGCGATCGTGGCGGTGGTGGTGGTGCTCGGCATCTTCGTGGCCTGGCGAACGAGCCGGAAGAATCACGCCACGGAGTCGCTCGCGCAGGCGCTTGCAGTCGCCGAAGCGCCGGTCGTAACACCGCCCGCCCCCGCCCCCGGCAGTCCGGCGCCGGTACAGCAGCCCGGCACGTTCCGGACGGAGCAGGCTCGAGCCGAAGCCGCACTCCCGCTCCTGATGAAAACGGCGGATTCGTATCCGTCGACCGATGCCGGCATCACCGCGCGCTTCCGCGCAGCGTCGACGCTGTCAGATCTGGGCCGATACCAGGAAGCGGAGCAGCGCTATCGCGAAGTCATCGCGAAAGCGGGCAACTCCAGCATTTACACGCGCACCGCGAAACTGGGCCTGGCCGACGTGCTCGCCGCAGAGGGCAAGTACGACGAATCGATCTCGACGCTCAAGGAACTGACGACGGACCCGAATTCGCAGTTGCCGCTCGACGGCGTGCTGATGCAGCTCGCGCGCACGGCCGCGCAGGGCGGGAAGACGGACGAAGCCACGCGCGCGTACAACCGCATCATCAACGAGTTCCCGCAATCCCTGTACGTCCAGGAAGCCAAGCAGAAGATCGCCGAAATGAAAAAAGCGTAGCGCGCAGCGCGCTTCGCGCGCGGTGCTTGGTGCTCCGTCCGCGGTGCTTGGTGCGGGTGCTCGGTGCTCGGTGCTCGGTGCTCGGTGCTCGGTGCGGCTGTATACCCCGTAGCCAGCCGCCAGCAGTTCGGACTTGCTACTGGCGACTGACGACTGGAAAGGGGGTGCTGGCTACTGGCGTTCTTACGCCGTGCGCGTGCGCTCCGTCGGCCATGTCGGCGTCGTTGCGGTGGTGTCGCGGGCGGGTTCGACGAGAAGGCGCAGCGCGTAGTCTGAGGGCGAGCCGGTCTGCTCGCTGTACGGTCCGACTCGGAAAATCGCGGAGAGGACGTTGGGCTTCCGGAGGGCCGCCGGCAGGTCCGGCCGGTTGCGGGCTTCGCGATCAATCTGGAAATACACGAGTCGATACCGCGGAATCGCCGTGCCATTCAGGCATTGCACGGCGACGCCGTGCTCGCTGACGTCGCGTGTGACAACGGACGCAAACCTGGTCGTGCCGCCGGCATCTTTCCAGACAATCTGCCCGGGCACTTCGAGACGACGGCGCTCGGATGTCCGCTTCTCACCACGCGGCTGCTGCCCACCCTGCACGAGACGGAGACGCTGTTCCATTGGGACTTCCTCCGGGTTCACACCCGGCGGGAGCTATATCAACTCTCGCGCCGCCGCGGTCGTCTTACCGACATCCCGGCTTAACAGGTTGCTGCACAGCCACTTACAGAATTAAACTTCCTGAAGGAGGATGACGGAAACTGGATACTTGCTAACCGAACCATATTTTGGCTGGATATTAAGTATTCGCTTCGACCCCCAGCCGGTCCATCTTCAGGTACAACCCTCGTCTCGTCAGGCCGAGCGCCCGCGCCGTCTGCGAAATATTGCCGGCCGATCGCTGCAGCGCCCCCACAATCATCTCGCGCTCCAGACGGTCGACCGCCTCCGACAGCGTCACGTTGCGGGCGCGGCCCCGCGGCGCCGGGCCGGGGGCGACCCCGAACGCCGGAGACAGCAGATCCGGGGTAATCAGCCCGCCAGCGCTCGCCATCGCGACCGCGCGCTGCACTTCGTTCCGGAGCTGGCGAACGTTGCCCGGCCACCCGAACGCGTCGAACAGATCGAGCGTTTCGGGGCTGAGCCGCACGCCGGGCTTCCCAAGCCGCTCCCTGGCCTCCCGCAGGAAGAAGGTGCTCAGGTGCGGAATCTCCTCGCGCCGCTCGCGGAGCGGGGGCAGTTGAATGCGGATCACGCTCAGGCGATAAAAGAGGTCTTCCCGAAAGGTCCCCTCCGCCACGCGCTGCTCGAGATCGGCATTGGTCGCGGCGACGACCCGCACGTCAACGCGGACGGGGCGCGTCTCGCCGACGGGGAGCACTTCCCCCTGCTCCAGGAACCGGAGCAGCTTCGGCTGGACGTCGATGGGCAGGTCGCCGACCTCGTCGAGGAACAGGGTTCCGCCGACCGCCGTCCGCAGCACGCCTGGTTGATCGGCAACGGCGCCGGTGAACGCTCCCCGCCGGTGGCCGAACAGCTGGCTGTCGGCAAGTTCACGCGTCGCGCTGGTGCAGTTGTAGGGCAGGAACATCGCCTCGCGCCGGGGTGATCCGGCGTGAATCGCCCGCGCGATGAGATCCTTGCCAGTACCGCTTTCGCCCGTGATCAGGACGGTAAGATCCGATCCCTGCAGCCGCTGAATCTGATCGATCACGCGCTGCATGGCGGCTGATGCGCACACGAACCCTTCGATGACAGGTTCGAGCGCCCGCTCCGTTGCGCCCGCGGCAGGCTCGAGCGGGCGCTCACGCGCCGCGCACAATTCGAATCCCTGGCGAATCACCGCCGAGAGCGTGCGGAACCGATGAACGGTGGTCGGCGGAAAGGGACGCATGCTGGACACGACCGCGTGCCGCGTGGACGACCCGTCGCGGCCAATCGGTTCGACGAGCACCAGCGAAGAACCCGCAGTCGTCTCGGCGCGCAGCGCCGCCGCCGCAACGCTCCGGGCCGCATCGGGACTGCAGCCGCTGGACGACACGATCTGCAGGCTCTCTCCCGACTCGGTGAAGATGATCGCCGTGCTCGCATCGCACGCTTCCATCAGCGCGGTCGTCCCCTCCCGCGCGAGAAGCGCCGGCGTGACCGCGGCATCCACGATTCGCCGGACAATGGCGGCATCGCCGTCCATCTGGACACCGACGAACGGGCCGGTCGCGGCGGCAGGCAGGTCGGCCGCGGCGGCTTGCGCGTCGGCGAGATCCGGCGCGGCGCCCAGGGCCTCGAAGATCGCGGTCGCGTCCGAGAGATACCGCGATGCCCGGGAGCGGGCGCCCGCGCCGGCTGACAGCCGTCCGAGTTCGAGGTAGCTCAAACCGGCCTGATACCGCTCGCCCAGCAGGTCGAACACGCTGACGCTCTGTCCCAATTCGTGGTAGGCCTCCGTGAGGCGGCCGGCGATCGCGTGGACCCGCCCGCGAAGCCGCAGGCACTCTCCCCAGATGCTCGTCATTCCGCCGGACTGCAGACGGGCGTTGACGGCGTCGAGCCGCGCGTCCGCCCGTTCGTGCTGTCCCAGCGCGAGCAAGGCCTCCGACGCCACCAGCTCCGCCTGCGCGGCGTAGTGCATCGGCACTTCCGCGGCGTGCGCGATGTCGTCCGCAATTGCGAGCGCCTGCGCCGGACGGCCCCCGCGGAGCGCGACCCGGCCTTCGAGCACGCGCACCGACCACTGATACCAGCGGTTCGAGTGGGCGCCCGGATCGCCATACGCTTCGCGCGAGCGCTGGAGGAAACGGCCGGCTTCCTCGTGATTCCCGCGAATGAGATGGATTTGCGCGAGCGTATCGAACACCGCGCCCGTCGTCTCACGCATGAACTGCAGCGGGCTGCGGACGTCGAGCGCGCGGTTGAGGACCTGCTCGGCGCGCGTGAGGTTCCCGAGCCTCACGCTGATTTGCCCGAGCGAGGCGAGAGCGATCCCCAGACCGTGCGGCGTTCCCGATTCCTCCTGCAGCTCCACGCTGCGCTCGGCGAGCGCCAGCGCCTGGTCGTGGCGGTGCTGCATCATGGCGACATTCGCCTGGTTGCCGCACACGATCGCGAGCACGTCGTGCGCGTGCACCATGATGGCGAGCCGTTCGGCGTGCCGCAGGGCGGCCATCGCTTCGTCCAGCCTCCCGTCCTGCGCGAGCGTGATGCCCGTCAACGAGTGCACGAGCGCCAGGTGACGGCCATCACCGGCCGCGTGCAGCGCAGAGGCCGCCTGCGCGATGTGCTCGCGGACGATGGCGCCTTCGCCCACCTGGCGGTAGGAAAGCGCGAGCTCGTAGTGCGCAAGACCGATCGCGCGCGAATCGTGCGCACGCTCCGCCTGTTTGAGCGCTCGCGTCAGGAAAGCGATGGCGCGCGACGGCTCTCCGCGCGCGACGGCCAGGCGG
>JAICSD010000550.1 GCA_025937075.1 Vicinamibacteria bacterium
CCTTCGGGGCTTGAAGTACGGCGTCACGCGCGATTACGTGATGGGGATCGAAGCCGTCCTGCCGGATGCGCGCGTCGTGCGGCTCGGCAACAAGTGCGTGAAGGACGTCGCCGGCTACTCGCTGAAGGATCTGTTCGTCGGCTCCGAAGGCACACTTGGCATCGTCACCGAGGTGCTGCTGAAGCTGCTGCCCCGGCCGGCGGCGCGGCGCACGCTGCTCGCGCTGTACGATCGCATCGAGGAGGCGGCCGAGACGGTCTCCGCGATCATCGCGGCGCGGATCGTGCCCTGCACGCTCGAGTTCCTCGACCGCATGACGGCGAAGTCGGTCGAAGACTTCGCGCATGTCGGGCTGCCAACGGACTGTGACGCGATCCTCCTGATGGAAACGGACGGCCATCCGGCTGCCGTGGCCGACGAAGCGTCGCGGATGGAGACGCTCGCGCGCGATCACGGCGCGCGCGAGGTGCGCATGGCACGCGACGAAGCGGAGGCCGTCAGCCTCGCAACGGCGCGCCGCAGCGCGTTTTCCGCACTCGCGCGACAGCGTCCGACGACGATCCTCGAAGACGTCACGGTGCCCCGGAGCGAGCTGGCCGCGATGGTGCGATTCATCGCCGACACCGCGGCCGCGCACCACCTGCAGATCGGCACCTTCGGCCACATGGGCGACGGCAACCTGCACCCGACGTTCCTGACGGACGAACGGAACGCCGACGAGATGAAGCGTGTGCACCTCGCCTTCGATGCCATCGTCTCGAAGACGCTTGAACTGGGCGGCACGATCACCGGCGAGCACGGCGTCGGGCTCGCGAAGAAGGCCTGGCTGCGCAAACAGTTCGGCGACGACAGCTACGAGCTGCTGCGGCAGATCAAGTCGACGCTCGATCCGCGCGGGCTGATGAATCCGGGGAAGATATTCGAGTGAAGTTGCGTGTCCCGGATCTCACGCGGGGGACGCAAAGGGCAGAGGGCGCGATAGGAGTTTCGTGTGCGGCGACTGCGGATCGTTCGGCAGTCTTTCTTGCTCTGCTCCTCTGCGATCTCTACGTGAGATCTTTCGTGACAGCAGCCACACGTAGCTAACCATGTCGACCGCGCTCGCCACGCTCGACTACTCCGTCATCCAGCAGTGCATGCACTGCGGCATGTGCCTCCCGACGTGTCCGACGTATGATGCGACGCTGAAGGAGCGGAACAGTCCGCGTGGGCGTATTGCGCTGATGCGCGCCGTCGCGGACGGCGAGCTGGCCATCGGCCGCGAGTTCGCGGACGAGATGAGCTATTGCCTGGGCTGCCTCGCGTGCCAGACAGCGTGCCCTGCAGGCGTGAACTACGCGGAGCTGCTCGAGACGGCGCGAACGGACATCGAACAGAGCGGCGCTGCGGCCGCAGGGCGGCCTGTTCAGGGCGGCCTTCGCGCATTCTGGCGCCGCGTCACGCTCGGCTTCCTCTTCATGCGCCCTCGTGCCCTCCGCGGCGCGGGCAGGTTGCTGAGGTGGTATCAGCGGAGCGGCCTCGAATCATTCGCACGGCGAACCGGCCTCACCGCGCTGCTGCCCGGAGCGCTCGCGCGCCTCGAGCCGCAGACGCCGCGGATCGCGTCCCGGTTCTCGAATGAGATAATCGCGCCGGTCGAACGCCCGGATGGCCCGGTCCGTCACCGCGTGGCGCTGCTGACCGGGTGCGTCCAGGATCTCGTCTATCCCGACGTCAATCGCGATACGGCGGACGTGCTGCTC
>JAICSD010000141.1 GCA_025937075.1 Vicinamibacteria bacterium
CGCCCGACAGCCGGCACACATCGGTGAAGGTGACCTCGCCGTTGTTCTGGAACAACTGCACGAAACCCGTCGGCAGACCTCGAGGGCCGCAGTTGACGGGCACCCCCTTCCACCGGCAGTCGGTGTTCTCCCCTGGCTTCGGCAGCTTCTCGAGCGTGGTGTTCAGATAGGTCGCGACGAACAGGTCGAGGCGGCCGTCGCGATCGTAGTCAACCCAGGTGCAGCCGGAACCGTAGCGCATACCGTCCTGGCGCAATCCGGCTTTCTCGGTGACGTCGGTAAACGTCCCGTCGCCGTTGTTGTGATAGAGGACGTTCTGCCCGTAGTAGGTGATGAAAAGGTCGTCGAATCCGTCGTTGTCGTAGTCACCCACCGTGACCGCCGAGGCCCACCCGGATCGCGTCAAGCCGGCCTTCGCCGTCACGTCGGAGAACGTGCCGTCGCGGTTGTTCTTGTAGAGACGGTTGGTCGCGCCTGCCGGCGCGCCTTCGAGCCGCGTGCCGCTCAGGATCAACACGTCGAGCCAGCCGTCGTTGTCGTAATCGAGAAAGGCCAGGCCGCAGCCGACAACCTCGATGATGTAGCTCTTGTTCTCGGCGCCGCCATAGACGATCGGTTCGGTGAGTCCTGCCTGGCTGGCCACATCAATGAAGCGCGCCTGGAACGGACGTCCCGACGGCTTGCCTCGCGGCTGCGCCTTGACGCCGCGCGACGAGACGCCCTGACCGAAGACAGGCCGCGCCGACGAGAGCGCCAGCAACGCGATCAGTTCGCGGCGCGTCATCATCGTGGTGGCTCGGTCGCCGTCAGGGCCTGCCCTGCCTTCACATGCTCGAACGTCTGAACCGCACGGGACGGCCATCGGATTTCGACGAGCGCGTCCGAATCGCGGCCCAGCCCTACCGTCAGCCGCTTGTCGCTTGCCGACAGATAACCGACGGCCGTCGTGACGGTGAAGTACTGTGTCAATCCCGAGGCAGACATCACCTTGACGCGGCAGCCAATCCCGTCGCGGTTGGACCTGGTCCCAACGGTTCGGATTTGCAGCCAGTTGTTCCGGTTTCCGCCCTCGTTCCGCAACACGACGGCGTTCTGTCCGACGTTGCTCAACACGATGTCGATATCCCCGTCGTTGTCCAGGTCGCCGAACGCCGCGCCGCGGCCGGCCCACTCCTGCTGAAAGACGTCACCGGCATCGACGCGTACGAACCGCGCGGACTCGTTGCGCAGCAGCAACGGCGCCTGCAGGTACTTCAGGTTGGGCGCCGTCTTGTCGATGGTATCCATTACATGACCCTGCGCCACGAACAGATCCTTCCAGCCGTCATCGTCGTAGTCGAAAAACCGCGTGCTCCAGCCGGAAAACGGCTGCGTCGTTCCACCCACGCCGCTCGAATTCGTCACGTCTCTGAAGGTTGCGTCCGGATTCTGCCGGAACAGCCGGTAGCGTTCGTTCGACAGATCGGTCACGAAGATGTCCGGACGGCCATCGTTGTCGTAGTCCGCGAAGTCGACCCCCATTCCCGCGAAGGTCTTCCCGTCTTCGTTGAAGCCGACGCCCGCGAGCAGGCCGATTTCGGCAAACGTGCCGTCGCCGTTGTTGCGGAACAGGAACGACTGAACGGAATCGTTCGCGACGTAGATATCGACGAAACCGTCATTGTCGTAGTCCGCGAACGACACGCCGAGACCCTTGCCGACGTATTGCGCGATGCCGGATTTCTCCGACACATCAGAGAACGTGCCGTTCCCATTGTTGTGGTACAGGAGATCGGTCACGCCCTCATAGTTGTCGGGATGGCAGTACGATCGGTAGCCCGGTTTCCGCTCGCCGCAATAGCGGTTGTTCTGAAAGCTCCATTCCACGTAACGGGTGACGAACAGATCGAGCGTGCCGTCGTTGTCGTAGTCGAAGAACCCGGCGCTCGCGCTCCATCCTCCGCCGGCAACGCCTGCGCGCTCCGTCACGTCCGTGAAGGTGCCGTCACCATTGTTGTGATACAGGGTATTGGCGCCGTAGTTGGTGACGTACAGATCTTCGAAGCCGTCGTTGTCGTAGTCGCCGACGGCGACGCCCATGCCGTAACGGTTCTGCGGCATGCCCGTGAGGTGGGCCTTCTCGGTCACGTCGACGAAGGTATGGTAAGGCGTCTGACGGTAGAGGCGATTCCAGAGTGTCGGGTCGGACTTGTCAGGCTGCCGGCCGTCAGGCATCGGGTCGAGGATCTTCGCACCATTCGTGAAGAACACGTCCAGCCGCCCGTCGTTGTCGTAATCCAGCAGCGCCACGCCGCCCCCCATCGTCTCGAGAAGGTACTTGTTCGATGTGGCGGAATTCTGGTGCGTGAATCCGATCGCGGCCGCGCGCGTGGCGTCCGAGAACTGCACGCCCGAATTCAATATGACGGCGACGAACAACACGAGCGAGCCATACGCTGTCAGAGGGGCCCGCATCTGTTCGCTATCCCGCTGTCCGATTGCTGACGATGCCCTTGGTTTCGTGAATGACGAAGAGTCGATTGACCGCGAGATCGCGGAACGCCTCCTTGACGCCGGAAGGCCATGCGACCTCGACGCTGTCGACCTTGCTGGCGCTGCCCAAACCAAAATGGAGCCGCAGATCGTTCTGTGAATAGTAGCCCGAGCCGCTCATCACCTCATCGATCTGGCTGCGGCCCGCCGCGGTCACTTTCACGCGCGTCCCGATCGCCGATCGGTTCGAGCGCGTCCCTTCGCATTTGATCAGGATCCAGTTGTTCCGGTTGCCCTCGTCATTGCGCAGCAGAGTGGGAGGACCGTCGAGGTTGTTGATGAGGATGTCGATGTCGCCGTCGTTGTCGACGTCGCCGAACGCGCAGCCGCGGCCGAGGTTCTCCGCGGTGATCGCCCGCCCCGCGGCCGCCGACACGTCCTGGAACCGGCCGTTCCCCAGGTTGCGATAGAGGATCTTCGGCTCTCGATAGGTCAGGTACAGCTTCCGGCTGGCGATCTGCGAGTAGACGTGTCCATTGGCGATGAAGATATCGGCCCACCCGTCGTTATCGAAGTCGAAGAAATTCACGCCGAACCCGACGTGCTTACGGTTCACGCCAAGGCCGGCCCGGATGCTCGTGACCTCGAAGCCCCCGCCGTAGTTGCGGTACAGCGTGGGCACCTGATCGGAGAAGTTCGTGCGGACGATGTCGAGCCATCCATCACCGTCGTAGTCCCCCACACCGGCGCCCATCCCGGCAAGGGCGACGCCGTGCTCGTCGAACGCGCAGCCGGCCGGCACCGCAATCTCGCTGAACGTGCCGTCGTGGTTGTTGCGGTACAAGAGACTCGGCGCCGTGTCGCAGGCGACGTAAATGTCCGGCCACCCGTCATTGTCGAAATCCGCTGCGGCGGCCCCCATGCCGTACGAACCGGATGGCCGCCAGTTGCTGTTCACGAACACCATGGCCGAAGAGCCGCGCGGACGTGCAATCCCGGATGCTTCCGAGACGTCTGCAAACGTGCCATCTCCGCGGTTCCGATACAGGATGTTCGTGCCGCCGGCAAACCCGAGCGGTCCGCAAGGCACCGGAATCTCGTTGTACCGGCAATAGGCAGAGTCGCCCGGGTGCGGCGCTCCTTCCGGATCGAAGTTCACGTAGTTGGCGACGAAGAGATCGAGGTGGCCGTCACGGTCGAAGTCCAGAAAGCAGCAGCCTGCGCCCCATCGGGTCCCCGCTCCCGCGACGCCCGCCTTCTCCGACACGTCAGTGAACGTGCCATTGCCGTTGTTGTGGTACAGCACGTTCCGGCCCCAGTAACTGACGAACAGGTCGTCGAAGCCGTCGTTGTCGTAGTCGCCGATGCAGCAGGCCTGTCCCCAGCCCGAATGCGTCAGCCCTGCCCGTGTGGTGACGTCGGTGAACGTGCCGTCGCGGTTGTTGTGAAAGAGGTAGCTGGTGGGCTGCGCGTCGCGCACTTCGGGCTCGACGCTCGTGCCGTTGACCAGGAAGATATCCAGCCAGCCGTCGTGGTCGTAATCGAAGAACGCCGCGCCGCAGCCCATTTCCTCGAGGATGTACTGCTTGTTGTCAGGGCGGCCGGACACGTTCAGCGCGCGCGACAGACCCGCCGCGGCCGTGACGTCGGTGAATAGCGCCGGTGCCTGCGCGGTACGCGCAACGACGCGCGGTGTGCAGAGGGCCGCGGTCCCGATCCCGCCAAGCGCTCGCAGGAACACGCGCCGCGACATCTCACGGCAGCGCTGCCTCTTGTCCGCCTCGTCAGCGTCGTCTGCGGCCCTACTCACGCCCGGCTCCAGCTGTCCGCCGCTTCTTTTCGAGCTCGTTGTTCTCGCGTTCGAGCTTCTGGAACACTTCCAGCGCCTTCCGGCCTTCCTCCATCAAGCCGAGACGCCGGCAGACGCCCGCGAGCACGTAATAGTACGAGGACGCGCGCGGGTTCAACACGATCGCCTCGTTCAACGCTTTCGCCGCCTCGTCGAGGTGGCCCTGCCGCTCGAAGGCGCGCGCCTGCTGGAACAGTGCGCCGTCCGACTTGGGATCGATCGCGAGCGCGCTCCGCGCGTGCTCCAGCGCCTTCTCGGGATCCCCCGTCCGGTTGTAGTAGGCGCTCAGGTTGACGAGCGGCAGCGCATAGGTGCCGTGGCGCTCATCGTTCAACGCGATCGCCTTCCGATACATCGCCACGGCGCCCTCGTCGTTGCCAAGCGCCTCGAGGGCGAAGCCGAGCGCATCCATCGCCTCTACATAGGAAGGATCGACGCGGAGGGCCGACTCGAAGGCTTTCCGCGCGGGATCCCAGTTGTCCTGCACCGAAAACAGCTTCCCGAGATTGTAGTAACTCTCCGCCGAGTCCGGCTTGTACCGAATCGCCTGCTCGAACTCGATCTGCGCGGCATCGAAGCGCCCGATCAACATCAGGTCGCGGCCGAGAATCTTGTGCGCCTCCGCGTTGCGGATGTCGAGCTCCAGCGATTTCGCGAGCGCGCGGATGGATTCGCCGATCTTCTTCTGACCGAACAGGCTGTAGCCCAGTGCGTACCATCCCCAGCTCGACGCCGGCTGCTCCTTCACATAGGCGGCGAGCAGCGGTTCGACTTCGCTGAACCTGCCTTCCCGGATGTAGCTCTCGAACGCGGCGATCCGCTTCGTCTCGTCGGCCTTGGCCTTCGTCTCCTTCAGCGCGTCGAGCCTCTCTTTCGCGGCGATCGCGCCTGGATTCAGGTCCATCGCTTTCCGGTATGCGGCAATGGCACCGTCAGTGTCCCCCTGCTTCTCGAGGACAGAGCCCACGTAGCGGTGAGCGTCCGATGATTCCGGCTCGAGCTGCACGACGCGCCGGAACTTCGCGAGCGCATCGTCGAGCTCCCCGCGATCGAGCGCCTCGCGGCCTTCCGCGATGATCTGCGCTGCGTTCTGCGATCGATCGTCGGCGGCTGTCAGTTCGCGTCCCTTTCGGAGCTCGGCGGCCCCTTCTTCCTTCTGCCCGGCACGCGCCAGCGCCAGACCAAGCTGATAGTGGGTTTCGCCGCTCGCGGGTTCCAGCCGCGCCGCTTCCTGCAGTGCGGCAACCGCTTCCGGAATCCTGCCTTCCTGGAGCAGCGCCTTGCCGAACGCAAAGCGAGCGCGCGCGAACGTGGGGGCCAGATCGATGACCTTCTGCAGCTGCTCGATCTCTTTGGCCGGCCCGTACTTTGAGCTGGAGCCGTAGGCCGTCGCGAGGTTGAACTGCGCCTTGAGCGAGCCTGGCGCGAGGGCCACTGCCCTCTCGAGCTCCCGAATCGCCTCGTCCGGATCTGTTGGCGTGAGCGCCGCCCCGAGGTTGGCATGTGCTTCTGCGTAATCGGGCTGGAGGCGGACCGCCTCGCGCAGCGCCGCGATGCCATTGGGATCGTCACCCGCCTGAATGAGAACGAGCCCGAGATTGTTCTGCGCCTCCGCATAATCCGGACGCAGGCGAATCGCTTCGCGAAACGCGGACGCGACGTCGCTGCTGCCGGCGTCGACGCGTCCGAGGAGGCGACCGAGCACATTGTAGGCCTCCGCCCGCTCACCCATCGCGGACGCAGCTGCCGCGTCCGTCGGCTGCGGCGCCGCGCTGCTCACCGCGGCTGCGAGCCGCTCTCGAAGCGCCGCAATCGCGCCGGCCCAGTCCGGTCTCGGCAGCGACGGAGGTGGCACGTTCAGGCCGGCCTCGATCTGCCCCAGGCCGTGGTCGAGCGCTCCGGCGCGCAAATACGTGATGCCGAGATCGACATATACCGCGGCCGTCGGCGGCAGGAGGGCGATTGCGCGCTGCAGGCTTACGCGCGCGCCGGCCTCGTCGCCACTGTCGCGCAACGCGGTCCCGAGAAACGCGTAGCTCTCGCCCGCGGCCGGATCCAGCTTCACACTTTCCCGCAGCTCCGCGGTCGCGCGCTCCTTCTCACCCCCGTACCACAGCGCGACGCCGAGGTTGTAGTGCGCTGCCGACGAATCGGGCCGAAGCGCAATCGCACGCTCGAGATGATCGACGGCCGCGGAAAGCTCTCCCTGCTGCCCCAGCGTGAAGCCGAGAAGCATGTGCGCCTCGGCATGTCTGTCATCGATGCGAAGCGCCTCTTCGAGCTGCTCGCGCGCGCCGCGCAGATCGCCCTTCCCCAGCGCGTCCTGCCCCCGCCGGAACAGATCGTCCGCGGGGCTCGGTGACGAGGGGGTCGCGCGTTTCGCGCCGCCGCTCCGCTTCTTCAGCTCGGTGCCGAGCGCGTAGTAGGCTTCGCGCATCTCCGGATCGATCTCGAGCGCCCGCTCGAATGCGGTGACGGCGCCGGTGACGTCCCCGCTCTGCGCGAGCGTCTGGCCAATCTCGTAATGGATGGACGCGTTGTCCGGATCGGCGTCCGCCACGCGGCGCAGATGCTCCATCGCGCCATCGAGATCGCCCGTCTCCCGGAGCGCCGTACCGAGGTTCAGGTGTGCGCCGATGCTGTTCGGCTCCAGCGCGAGTGCCTGTCTGAACACCTGCACGGCCTGCGCGTAATCGCCGCTCTGTGCGAGCGTGGCTCCCAGGTTCGAATACGCGCGGCCGTACTGCGGGTCCAGGGTCACGGCCTTTCGGAATTCGGCGATGGCGCCGGGCAGGTCCGACTTCTCGGCCAGCGCAACTCCCAGCCAGTTGTGCGCTTCCGCGGAGTCGGGGCCAACCTGCACCGCATGCTGGAACGCCTCGAGCGCGCGTGGATACTCGTTGCGATCGAGGTACGCGAGACCGAGCAGGACCCACGCTTTCGGATCGTCGGGATGGCGTTTCGTTTCCGCGTCGAGCTCGTCGAAGGCCGGCGTGGGGCGCTTGTCCTGGTCGACGGTCGTTGCAGCTGGCGGCCGTTGGCTCGGAGCCTGCGCCTGCGCCGCAAGCGTAATGGAGACGAAAAAAAGCAGCGCGACCGTCATTGGCCGGGATCGAGCAGCCGAAGCTGCAGGCGCGAAGTGGCTTCGTCCTCCTCGCGCAGCGATTTCGCGAACGCCAGTTGTCGGTCTGCTTCGTCCTTCCGGCCGGTGCGCGCCAGGAGCAACCCGAGCTGATAATTTGCTTTCACCAGCTTCGGATTGACACGGATGGCATTCCGCAACTGACGCTCCGCCTCGTCGAAGCGCTGGGCGCTCATCAGCAGTCCCCCTAACGCTTCGCTGGCGGCGGCGTGATCGGGAAAGCGCTGGTGCAGCTTCTCGAGCATCGCGATCGCCTCGGCGTCGTTGCCCTGGTCGCGGACGACGAGCGCAAGGTAGTACTCAGAGGCCAGCTGCTCGGGCTGCAGCCGAAGGCTCTCCCGCAGATGCATCGCCGCCTCGTCCAGATGTCCCTGCAAATACAGGATGGATCCTAGCGCGTACTGCAACTGCGGATCGCCCGGCCGTTTGTCCACGAGCGGTTCGACCAGGTGCCGCGCCGCGTCGAACTGACGCTTTCCCACCTTCGCCGCCGCCAGCGTGTATTGATATGCAGCGTCATCCGGTTTCAGGCTCGCCGCCTTCGTCAGCGCGGGCTCGGCGTCCTCCAGGAGATCCATCCGCAGACAGACACGGCCGAAGCCGAGGAGAATTCCCGGATCGTCGGGCTGGATCTTCTTCGCGCGCAGCCAGTACGACAGGGATCGTTCGACCTCGCCGCGTCCCTCCGCTACTGCGGCCGCCTGCCGGAGCGCCGGAACGGATTCGGGTTTCAGCGCGAGGGCCGCATCATAGCTTTCGAGCGCACGCATCGGGGCATTGTTCAGGAGATACGCGCCGGCGAGGTTGAACGCGAGTTCGTACGAAGGGCCGCTGGTTTCGCGAACGCGTTCGAGAACGGTGATCGCTTCGGGCGCCGCGCCATGCGTCGCCAGCAGCACGCCGAACTTGATCGCGAAATCCGGTGGAACGTCCGCGAGGCGCGACGAGTCAAGCGTCAGGGCGCGCTTCAACAGCGGAACCGCCTGCACATCCTTGCCCTGAAGGATGTATACCTCGGCGAGGCTCAGATGCGCCCCCACCAGGCGCTCGTCAAGTTGGATGGCCTTCTTGAACAGGCCGGCGCTGTCGTCGAATCGCTTCTGTTGAAAGCTGATCGTGCCGAGCACCGAGTACGCGGCCGCACGGGTGGCAGGATCGCTGAGCGCTCGCTTCGCCTCCTGCTCTGCCTCCTCGAGCTGCCCCTGCTGGACGAGACGCGCGGCGGTTTGAAGCGCCTCAGGACCGTCGACGCGCGGGGCGGCGCGTTGAGGCCGCGGATCCGCGCTCGCGAAGCTGCTGACCGTCAGCAGCGCGTACACGAGCAGCGCGCTCGGAATGAACGATCGGCTCCGCCGCACCATGTGGGGCGGCGGAGCCGGGATCCGCGGGCTCAGTAGTCGAGTCTGAAGGCAAACTGGATCGATCGAGGCTGGTTGCACTGCAGGTTGACCGTCCCGAACGCGGGTGAGCTCCAGTTTGTGTTTGGGTTGCAGAACAACGTGCGATTGAATACATTGCCGAAGTCCATCTCGAACCGGAACTTCATCGGGTCGCGAAGCTTGAACTCCTTGAAGATGTTCACGTCCTCGCTGTAGTTCGGGAAACCGCGGACCGTTCCGTCGTTCCGCGGCGCGTTGCCGAACTGGAGCGGTCCCGGATCCGTCCACGCGTTCTTGTTGAAGTAGTTATCCGTCGTCGGATCGAAGCTTCCGTTTGCCGCGACGGCATCGGTTCCAGAGTTGCGGTTCGGTCGCTTCTGGCCGTTGAACAGCAGGCCTCCGAGGTCGTTGTTCATCGTGATGTTCAGCGGCCGCCCGCTTTCGTATCGCAGGATGCCGCTGACGTGCCAGCCTCCGAGCAGCGTCTGCGACAGCCCCGCCGTGGAGGGCCCTGGCACTTCCCACGTGAAGCCCGTCAGGAAGACGTGCGGCGTGTCGTCCTGGCTCAGGGTCCATTCGAGCGGGTTCGCCGGGTTCTGCACGCGGCCGTTGTCGCCGTTATCGCCTTGAGCGCTTTCCGCTCCGTTGTTGTGCAGCTTCGAATACGTATAGCCGACGCGCCACTGGAGACCAGCGGAGAACCGGCGTTCGAGGACGAGCTCCAGCGCGTGGTACTGGCTCTCTCCCGTTGGAACGCCGCGCCACTGGATATTCTGGTACTGCGGAAACTCTCTGAGCGCCTGCGCGACGTTGCCGTTGAATCCCGCATACGGCGACTGGATGCCGGCGGCGCGTGC
>JAICSD010000462.1 GCA_025937075.1 Vicinamibacteria bacterium
AGCCGCAGCGTCGCCTCGGGCTTTCCCTGATCCGGCCAGCTCGTGCCGCTCAGGAGCAGCACATCCTGCCAGCCGTCGCCGTCGACGTCCATGACGACAACGCCGGAGCCCAGCGTTTCGGGCAGGTACTTCTTGCCGAACGCTCCCGTCGTGTGTGTGAAGTGCAGGCGCGCGGCGGACGTCACGTCCACGAGCTTCACGCCGCCGCCGTCCAGAGCCGCCGCTCCGCGAACGACGAGCGGCACGACGGCAAACAGCACGATGGTCGCGAGCCAGCGTCGCGTCACTGCGGGTCGACCAGTCCCTTTTTCACCGCGATGAGCACGAGCTCCGCCGCCTTGTGCACGTTCAGGGTGGACATCAGGTTCGTGCGGTGCACGGCAACCGTGTTCACGCTGACACCGAGCAGCCCCGCAATTTCCTTGTTCGTCCGGCCGAGCGCGATGAGGCGCAGCACCTGAATCTCGCGCGCGCTGAGCTTGTTGTACGGATCGTCCAGCGCCGGCGCGTCCTCGCCTCTCAGGCTGCGGATCGCCACGCCCGACAACTCCGGGCTCAGGAAATGGCCGCCTGTGGCAAGCGTCCTCACCGCGCGCGTCAAATCGGTTTCGAGCGCATTCTTGAGGATGTATCCGCTGACGCCGGCATCGAGCGCGTTCCGCACGTATTGCTCGTCGGCGTGCATGCTCAGGATCAAAATCCGGCGATCGGGATGCCGCCTCAGGATCTCGATCGCCGCGTGCAGCCCGTTGATCTCGGGCATGCCGTAATCGAGGACGGTGACGTCCGGGTGGAGCTTGTGATCCTGCTCGATCGCGTCCGCGCCGCCGCCGGCCTCTCCGATGACGGCAATGTCGGCCTCGTCCTCGAGGATGCGACGGAATCCCTGGCGCACGAGCGCGTGGTCGTCGGCGAGCAGAACGCGAATCTGCCGGCTCATCACGCGGCTCCTTCGCGAGGCGCAGGGGCTGCTGCCAGACAGGACGGCACGCGCAGGTGCACGATCAACCCTCCCTGGGCTGGATGCTCCAACTGCAGCTCGCCGCCAATCAGCTCTGCGCGCTCGCGCATGCTCACGAGTCCCATTCCCCGCTCCGTTCCGCGTACCGCCTCGTCCATCCTCGTCCCGGTTCCGCGATCTTCGACCGCCAGCTCGAGCGCGTTGTCGGCGCACGCGACGCGAACCCACGCATCGGGCGATCCGGAATGCCGCGCGACATTGTTGAGCGCCTCCTGCGCGATGCGATAGACATGGATGGCCACGTCGTCGCGTACGGCTTCGAGCGGGCCGTTCGAATCGAAGCGGACGCGAATCCCGGTCTGGTTCCCGAATTGTTCGACGCAGCGTGCCAGCGCTTTCTCCAGCCCGAAATCGTCGAGCACCCCCGGGTGCAGCCACTGCGAGCGGCTGCGGATGCGATCCAGCGCCTGCTGGGCGATGCCGCGGACGGCGTCCAGCTCCGCGGCGAGCCCGGCGTCAGTGGCATGGCGGCGGGCGCGCCCCAGCAGCGTGCCGATCGCGGTGACGATCTGCCCGAAGTCGTCGTGCAGCTCGCGCGAGATCGAGCGCTGCACGTCCTCCTGCACGCGGAGCATGCGCCGAGAGAGCGTTCGCAGCTCGGCGCTCACCTGCTCCACTTCCCTGAACGCGCGCCGGTTCGAAAGAATGACCCAGACCCCGACAATCGCGGTGACGACGAGCAGCGCGGCGACGAGCAACAGGATCTCGCGGCTGACCCGGTCGTAGATGGCGCGGTTGGCTTGCGCGGCCTCTTCCTGCATGCGGTTGTTCGACACCAGGAACTGCGAAACCATGCCGTCGATCGCGCGATGCCGCGCGATCAGCGTATCGCGAATGAGCTGCCGGGCCGCGGGTTCGTTGGAACGCGCGAGCGCGAACATGCGCGTAAGGTCGGCCCAATAGGCGTCGATCGTCTGGAGCAGCATGCTCTGCTGCGCCTCGGCACGTACCGCGGGCGCGAGCGTCCGCTCGGTTGCTGTCGCTTCCGCCAGGTCGCGGCGAATCCGGTCGAACGCCGGCGCGTAGCCCTGCAGCGGATACGGCTCGACGCCGTCCGCCATGTCCCGCATCAGGACGCCCAAGGACGAGAGATCGTTCTGAATTCTCAGGAGCTGCAGCGAGTCCTTGCGGTTTCGCTCGCTGATCGTCGTCTGCTCGTCGCGCAGGCGGCGCACTTCCGCCATCGTGTAGGCGCCGACCGCGCCGATCGTCACGAGCGCGAGGGCCACCCCGATCCCGAGCGTGAGCACGGGCGAGCGTCCGCCGCGGCGCGAGGTCACGATGTCAGGCACGTATCGGGTCAAGTATCTCCCCGTTTGGCGAATCGGCGCGAGGTGGGTAAGCTCTCGCCATGAATCGACGAACCTTCCTGTCGACGGCAGCGCTCCTCCCCGCGGCCACCCGTCTTGACGCGGGACAGGCGCCCAAACCGGCCGAATCCGGGCACGGCCTGCGGCTGGGCACCGTCACGTACAACATCGCCAAGGACTGGGACCTCCCGACCATCATCAAGAATCTCACTGACGCGCAGTACGACGCGGTCGAGCTGCGCACGACGCACAAGCACGGCGTGGAGATCTCGCTGCCAGCCGCCGCCCGCGCCGACGTCCGGGCACGCTTCGCGGACTCACCCGTGAAGATTGGTGGCCTGGGGACGACCTGCGAATATCACTCGCCCGATCCCGCCATCGTCCGGCGCAACATCGACGAGACGAAGGAATGGGTGAAGCTGGCGCAGGATGTCGGCTCACCGTGCGTCAAGGTGCGGCCGAACGGGCTGCCGAAGGCAGTGCCCGAAGAGAAGACGCTCGAACAGATTGGCAAGTCGCTCGCCGAGTGCGCCGCATTCGCGCGCGACCACAACATCCGGGTTCAGCTCGAAGTCCACGGCGAGGCGACGTCGCGTGTGCCGCGCATCCGCAAGATTTTCGATTTCGCCGGCAATCCGGCCGCGCTGCAGGCCTGCTGGAACTCGAACCAGACAGATCTGCTCGACGGCGGCTTCGCCGCGAATTTCGCGCTGCTGCGCGACCAGATCGGCCAGGTCCACATGCGGGATCTGTTCCTCGAAGAGTACCCCTGGCGAACGCTGATTACGTCGCTCGCGGACATGAAGTTTCCGGGGTATTGCTTCGCCGAGATCCCTGAGTCGGCGGATCCCGTCCGCGTGCTGAAGTATTTCCGCGGCATGTTCCGCGCGTACCAGGGCTTGTAGTGGCGCGTACGGCTGAATCACACCGCATGCAGGCGCCACCCGAGAGCCCGCACTCGGTTGTGATTCAGCCCGTGCAGCTCGCTAGCCCTGCCCGCGTCGCTCCCGAAAGAACTCCTGAAGCACCTCACGGCACTCCTGCTCGAGGACGCGGCCAGTCACCTCGATGCGGTGGTTGAGCGCCGGATGCTCGTGCGCGCGCATGGCG
>JAICSD010000103.1 GCA_025937075.1 Vicinamibacteria bacterium
GCGGGTCGGGGGTGTTTGACTGGGGGGCGCGCACCGTCCGGTTGGCGGTTTTGGTGGGGGCCAATCCGGGGGGGGCCGGGGGGCTGCCCCCCGCGACCCGAACGTCGATCGCCGGCGGAACCCTGACGCTCACGTTCGAGGCGCCAGGCTTTCCGGCTCCGATGACCGTGACGTCGCGCACCACGATCTTTCAGACGGATACGCGAACGGATTTCCAGCAGCAGGACATCCGCGTGAACGGCGTCTCGTTCTCGGGCACTGGCGTCCCGCGGCTTCCGATCATCGAGCCGGAGCGCGTGGCGGCGCCACCGCTGGCCATCGCGCTGACCGAGTCGTACTCGTACCGGCTGATCGGGCGCGAGACCATCGACGGGCGCGACTGCTACGTCGTTGGCTTCTCGCCCCGCACACGCCGTACGCCGCTCTTCCAGGGGCGCGCGTGGATCGACGCCCACGAATTCGCGCTCGTGCGGACGTCTGGCGTGCAGACGAGTCTGCGCGGACCCGTCACTGCGTCCGAACAGACCGACGAGTTCCGCCGAATACGAAATGGCCTGTGGATGCTGGCGAGATCCGACGTGCGGCAGACCTACGAGGGAGCCGCCGTGCGCACGCCGATCCATCGGCTCCTGATCCTGGACACCTACGAGATCAATCCGGGCGACTTCACGACACGCCGCGATGCGGCGTATGCATCGAACGATGTCCTGCTGCGCGACACCCCGGAAGGATTTCGCTACCTGGTGCGCCCGGAGCGATCGCGTACTGCATCTTCAGTCCACCTCGAACCGGTCGCCGCGCCTCGCGTCGATCGCGTGCGCACGCTTGCCGCGGGCGTGATCGTCGACCCGAACATCTCGCGCCCGCTGCCGTTCGCGGGCCTGAGCTATGTCGACTTCGATCTGTTCGGCACGGGCGCGCAGCTCAACGCGTTCTTCGGCGGGAGCTTCGGGCAGCTGGCGTTCTCCGTCCCCTCGCTGCACGGCACTCGCTGGCAGCTCGGCGGGCGCGCGTTCGGGATCGCCACCTCTTACAACGACCGCGCGTTCGTGGACGGACGCGAGCAGTACGACGAGGACATCCGCCAGCGGCCTGCGCAGGCGGCAATCTGGGCGCTCCGCCCGATCACGCCGCGCGTCTCGCTTCGGTTCGGCTACGAGTGGCAGTACACGAAGTACGCCGCGGGCGACGTCACGGCGCCGGATTTCGTCGTGCCGGAGAGTCAGATCATCCACGCCGCGGTGCTCGGCGTCGACGTGCAGCGGGCAGGCTGGCAGGGATCGATCTGGTGGCGCCCGGCGCGGCGTTCCGGCTGGCGGCAGTGGGGCATCCGGTCGTCGAGCGACTACGACCCGTCGCAGGCGGACTTTCAGCAGTACGGCGTCAGCCTGTCGCGCTCGCTGGCAATCCAGCCTCGGCTGGCCGCGCGGTTCGAGGCGGCGTGGATGGGCGGACGCGATCTCGACCGTTTCAGCCGCTACTCGTTCGGCACATTCGACAATCGGCTGCACGGCTATCCGTCGGCGCTCATTCGCTACGATCGCGGCGCCGTCCTGCGCACGGCGCTCGGCTGGTCCGCCGCGCGGGCGCTTCGCATCGACGGGTTCCTGGATACGGCGCAGGTCCGCGATCCCGGCTTCGGATCGCGCGCGCGCAACTACACGGGGTTCGGCGCCGCGCTCGAAGCGCCCGCTCCCTTCCACATGCTCGCCGCCATCGAATGGGGCTACGGCATCCGCGGCATCGACACGAACGGGCGCGCCGGCACGCAGGTGATTCGCGTCACCGCGTACAAAGTGTTCTGACGGCCAGCTGATCAGCGCGCCGTTCGGCGTCTTTCGATCTCCATCCGTCTGCCGTAATATGGCGGGATTGTCCCGGGGGGCCCGCCATGCGTTCACTTTCGATTGGTGTCCTGCTCTGCACGACAACGATAGCGACGGCCCCGCAGCAGCCCACCTTCCGTACCGCGATCGATCTCGTCCACTTCGGCGTGAGCGTTGTCGACAAGCAGGGGCGTCCCGTGACCGGCCTGACGGCGAAGGATTTCCAGGTCGTCGAGAACGGCAAGAAGCAGTCGCTGCGCTTCTTCGCGGCGGGCGATCCGGCCGCAGCGCCGGCGCTGCACATCGGGCTCCTGCTCGATACGAGCGGCAGCATGACCGATGATCTTCGCGATGCGCGAACGGGGGCCATCAAGTTCGTGAACGCGCTCGACTACGCGGAAGACGTGACGCTCGTCGACTTCGATACCGAGGTCCGCGTGGCGCGGTTCGAGCCCGAGGCGTACGAGCACCTCGTCGAGCGGATTCGCCTGCGGAAGCCGGATGGCTGGACGGCCTTGTACGACGCGCTGGGCGTGTACCTGAACGGCGCGCAGGAGCAGGACGGCCAGAAGATTCTCGTGCTCTACACCGATGGCGGAGACACGCGCAGCTCGCTGACGTTTCAGGAGGCTGTGGATCTGCTCAAGGCGTCGGATGTGACCGTGTATGCGATCGGCTACCTCGAACATCAGTCGTCGAGCACGCGCACCGAGCAGCGTATGGAGCTCGAGCGCTTCGCCGGGATCACCGGCGGTCAGGCGTACTTCCCGATGGCGGGCAGGGACCTCGAAGACGTGTTCGAGAGGATCCGGCAGGAGATCGCGGCGCGCTACTCGCTCGGATACGTGTCTTCCGACGCGCGCACCGACGGCGCGTGGCGTCAGGTGGAGATCAAGCTGCTGCGGTCGGACCTGAAGGGCGTCCGCCTCCGCACGCGGGCCGGGTACTTTGCGCCGTACAAGAAACCCTCCTCGTAATGTTCCGAGGGGCTTCGCCCCTCGGACTCCCCGACACGCTTCCGCCTCGCGGGGACCCCTTTGCCCCGCTCCGCTCGCGTGGCTCACTCGCGTTGCTCGTTCGCGGACGCTTCCGTAACGCGGCACTTTGGTGCCGCGAATCCCAGCGGCGAACGCGCAACCACAGTTGCGCGCTACGGCTACCGCACCCGCGCCCCGCGCACGCCTGTGGTACGATCGTCTGTTCCATGTCGTCGAAATACGACCGCTTTACGCTCGTCACCGACTTCGAGCTCCGCGGCGACCAGGCGCGCGCGATCGACGAGCTCGTCGACGGGCTGAACCGGGGGGACACGTCCCAGGTCCTCCTCGGCGTCACGGGCTCGGGCAAGACGTTCACGATGGCGCAGTGCATCGCGCGCGTGAACCGGCCGACGCTCGTGATGGCACACAACAAGACGCTGGCCGCGCAGCTCTATCAGGAGTTCCGCCGCTTCTTTCCAGAGAACGCCGTCGAGTATTTCGTCAGCTATTACGACTACTATCAGCCTGAGGCGTACGTCCCCACGACCGATTCGTACATCGAGAAGGAAGCAACGATCAACGACGAGATCGACCGCATGCGCCTGTCGGCCACGCGCTCGCTCTTCGAGCGCCGGGACGTCATCATCGTCGCGAGCGTCTCATGTATTTATGGCCTCGGCTCGCCGGAGGCGTACTACGGGATGATGCTGCCGCTCGAACGCGGGCAGCGCATCGACCGTGATCAGATTCTCCGGAAGCTCGTCGAGATTCAGTACGAGCGGAACGACCACGAGTTCACGCGCGGCGTCTTCCGCGTCCGCGGCGACATCGTCGAAGTCTATCCCTCGTACGACGACAGCGCGCTGCGCATCGAGCTGTTCGGCGACGAGGTCGACGAGCTGATCACGTTCGACGCCCTGACCGGCAAGAGCGTCCGCCGGCACGACAAGGTGGCGATCTATCCGAAGACGCACTTCGTCACGCCGCGCGAGCGCACGAAGCAGGCGGTCGAGAGCATCAAGGCGGAGCTGGAGTGGTACCGCACGAAGCTCGAGTCGGAAGGCAAGGTGCTCGAAGCGCACCGGCTCCATCAGCGGACGATGTTCGATCTCGAGATGATCAAGGAGATCGGGTACTGCCACGGGATCGAGAACTACGCGCGTCACCTGACGCGGCGCGCGCCGGGCGAGCCGCCGCCCACGCTGCTCGACTACCTGCCGCCGGACGCGCTGACGATCGTGGACGAAAGCCACCAGACGATCCCGCAGATCCGCGGGATGTATCACGGCGATCGCTCGCGCAAGGAAGTGCTCGTCGCGTACGGGTTCCGCCTGCCGTCGGCGCTCGACAACCGGCCGCTCAATTTCGAGGAGTGGGAAAAGCGCGTCAGCCAGCTGCTGTTCGTGTCGGCAACGCCCGGTCCGTATGAGCTCCGGCGCTCCGGCGGCGCGGTCGTGGAGCAGATCATCAGGCCCACGGGCCTTCTGGATCCGGTGATCGACGTTCGGTCCGTTCGCGGACAGGTGGACGATCTCCTGTCAGAAATCCGGGATCGCGCGGCGCGCCGCGAGCGCGTGCTCGTGACCACCCTGACGAAGCGGATGGCGGAAGACCTCACGCAGTACTACCAGGAGCTCGGCGTCAAGGTCCGCTACCTTCACTCGGACATCGACACGCTGGAGCGCATCGAGATCCTGCGCGACTTGCGGCGCGGCGTCTTCGACGTCCTCGTCGGGATCAACCTGCTGCGCGAAGGACTCGATCTGCCGGAGGTCTCGCTCGTGGCGATCCTCGACGCCGACAAGGAAGGGTTCCTCAGGTCGTCCGGGTCGCTCATTCAGACCGTCGGGCGGGCGGCACGCAACGTGAACGGCCGCGCCATCATGTACGCCGATGCGGTCACCGATTCCATGCGGCAGGCCATCGACGAGACCGAGCGTCGCCGGCAGATCCAGGAAGAGTACAACCGCGAACACGGCATTACGCCTGCCTCGATCGTCAAGAGCATCGACGAAGTGATGACGAGCGTGTACGAACGCGATTACGTGACGGTCGGGACGAGCGCCGACGAAGCGGGCCTGTTCCGGACGCACGGCGAGCTCGAAGCGCACATCACGACGCTTCAGGCGCAGATGAAGGCGGCTGCGGCAAACCTCGAGTTCGAGAAGGCCGCCACGCTGCGCGATCGCATCAAGACGCTCAAGAGTCGCGAGCTTGGCCTGGCCGGGAGCCGCCGCTGAGTGGCTCCGAAGCTGCAGGAGTGGTCCAAGGCCGCGCTGCTCGAAGTGCAGGAGTACGTACGGCTGATCGGCAAGTTCGGCCGCTCGCTCGTGACGCCGCCGATGTACCCGCGCGACATCATGGAGCAGTTCGACGCCGTCGGGATCGGATCGCTGACGGTCGTGCTGTTGACGGGCATGTTCACCGGGATGGTGCTCGCGCTCAACTCCGGCTACACGCTCGATCAGTTCGGCGCGCGATCGATGATCGGCCGTCTGGTGAGCGCGTCGATGGTGCGCGAGCTGGGCCCGGTCCTCACGGGTCTGATGGTGGCGGGACGGGTTGGATCCGGGATCGCCGCGGAGCTCGGCTCGATGATGGTGACGGACCAGATTGCGGCGCTGCGCGCGCTGGGGACGGACCCGGTTCGCAAGCTCGTCGTGCCGCGGATCCTCGCCGGGCTGCTGATGGTGCCGCTCCTGACCGTCGTCTCGACCGGAATCGGCATGGTCGGCGGCTGGATCGTGACGGTGCTCCAGTTCCACGTCGCCGGCACGGTGTACTGGAACAGCGTGGTCGCCGGGCTGTACATGCAGGACATCTGGATGGGGCTGATCAAGCCGTTCGTCCTGGGCTTCACCATCGTGAGCATCGGCTGTCACGTCGGGCTCCGCGCCGGCGGAGGGACGCAAGGGGTCGGCCGCGCGACGACCAACGCCGTCGTCGCCAGCTCCGTGGCCGTGATCGCCGTGGACTTTCTTGTCACGAAGCTCCTCATCGTGCTGATGTACTGATGGCCGTCCAGCCAGTGTCCCGTTCGCCGCTCCTCGACGAAGCGCTCGCGCACGGCGGGCCAATCATCGTGTTCGACAAGGTGGACCTGTCGTTCGACGAGAAGGTCATCCTGCAGGACGTGAGCTTCACCCTGCAGACCGGCCACACGAAGATCTTCCTGGGTGCCAGCGGCGCGGGCAAGTCGACGATTCTGCGGCTGACCCTCGGGCTCCTGAAGCCCGATTCGGGGCGCATCTTCGTCAACGGCGAGCGCGTGGACAACATGACCGAGGACCAGTTGATGGGGGTTCGCGCGGATCTCGGCATGGTGTTCCAGGAAGGGGCGCTGTTCGATTCGCTGACCGTGCGCGAGAACGTCGGCTACAAGCTGTTCGAGGAGCTGCACTGGCCGCTCGACAAGGCCAACGCCAGGGTCGCGGAAGTGCTCGGGTTCATCGGGCTCGGCGACTTCATCGATCGCATGCCGTCGGAGCTGTCGGGCGGCCAGCGGCGCCGCGTCGCCATCGCGCGCGCGATGGCCGCCAAGCCGCGCATCCTTCTGTACGATGAGCCGACGACGGGACTCGATCCGATCACGGCGATCACCGTCGACGAGGAGATCATCAAGCTGCGCGATCTGGAGAATGTCAGTTCAGTGCTGGTGACGCATCAGCTCCGGGACGCGTTCTTCGTGGCGGAGCACACGGCCACGCGCGACGGCCACGACGTTCGCTTCGAGCGCGCACAGGCGCCGAAGGCGGACGAAGCGGAATTCATCATGCTGCGCGACGGGCGCATCGCCTTCGAGGGGAACGCCGCCGAGCTGCGCGCGCAGGCGGCCGCCGATCACTACATCGCCGCGTTCCTGTCGTAGATGGTCCTTCCGGCTGAAGCCGGAAGCCACCGAGAAATCAGAGGAGAGTGTTATGCCGCGGACGCGTTCGCTGGCCTGGTCGGAGCTGAAGATCGGCATTCTCGCCGTGGTGGCGATGGTGCTGACCGCGATGATCGTCATCGCCGTCGGCGGACAGACGGGCTTTGCGTGGGAGCGCTACGAGCTGAAGACGCGCTTCAACGATGTGCAGGGGCTGAAGAGCGGCGCGATCGTGCGCGTCGCCGGCGTCGAGGTCGGCAAGGTGACGGACGTCGATTTCGCCGGCGCCGCAGTGCAGGTGACGCTCTCGGTGCGCAAGGACATGCGGTCGCGCATCACGAGCGATTCGCACGCATCGATCGGGTCGCTGAGTCTGCTGGGGGAGCCGATCATCGACGTCACGCCGTCGACGACCGGCACGCCGCTCAACAACGGCGACTTCATCCAGCCGGGACGCGCGCAGGGGCAGATCTCCGACGTCGCCGCCAGCGCGAGCGTCAGCCTCGAGCAGGCGACCGCGCTCATCAAAGACATGCGCGCCGGCAAGGGGACGATGGGGAAGCTGTTCACGGATGAGCAGCTCTATCGCGACATCGACTCGTTCGTCTCGTCCGCGCAGGTTGTCGCCGGCTATCTCTCGAAAGGCCAGGGGACGATGGGCATGCTGGTACGGGATCCTGCCGCCTATCGCCAATTGAATGGGGCGCTCGCCAACCTTCAGGACATGACGCGCCGGATCAACGCGGGCGAAGGGAGCCTTGGACAGCTCCTCAAGGACGACAGGCTCGCGCGATCGCTCAGCTCCGCGTCGGGGAACATCGATCAAATCACCGGACGCCTGAACAAGGGTGAAGGCACGGCGGGGAAGCTGCTGACCGAAAAGGAGCTGTACGATCGTCTGAACGCCACCGCGGCACGCCTGGACACGCTGACGACCAACCTCAATCAGGGACGCGGCACGGCAGGACAACTGCTGCAGGACAAGCAGTTGTATGACAATATGAATGCGGCGGCGAACGAGCTTCGCGGGCTGATTACGGATATTCGAAAAGACCCGAAGAAGTATCTGAACGTGCGGGTGAGCATCTTTTGATCGGGGCAGCCCTGGTCAATCAGGAGAGTACATGGCACGCGACGACAACGGAGCGGGAACCGTCATTCTGGCGTTCGTGCTGGGCGCCGTGACCGGCGCGGCAGTCGCGCTCCTGCTCGCGCCGGCATCCGGCGAGGACGTGCGCCGGGCGCTCGGGGAGAAGGCGCGCGACGGACGAGAGCGCGCGGGCGACGCGGCGCGGCAGGGACGCGAAGTGTGGAACCGTCAGCGCGACACCATTGCCAACGCGTTCGAGCGCGGCCGCGAGGCGTACGAGCAGGCGCGCCGCGCGCAGCCACCCGGGACGCCGACCGGGGAGGGGATGTGAGCGACTGGAGCCAGATCTTCCTCGGGGTGATCGCCGCCGCGACGCTCGTCATGGCGCTCATCCAGGTCGGCGCGATCGTCTTTGCCGCGCGGCTGGGCCGCCAGGTGCAGCAGCTCGCGGCGAGCGTGCAGCAGGACATCCGTCCGCTGATCGCGCGCGCGAACACGATCGCCGAGGAAGCGACGAAGACAGCTGCCATTGCGACCGCTCAGGCGCAGAAAATCGATCGTCTCGTCACGGACCTCACGCGCCGCGTCGACGAGACGAGCGTGATCCTGCAGGAGGCCATCGTCAGGCCCGCGCGTGAGGGAATGGCGCTTGTCGCCGCGCTGAAGGCCGGGCTTGGCGTGCTCAGGAACGTCCGGTTGCAGCGGGGGCGGGCAGGACGCGTCGAAGACGAGGACGCCCTGTTCATCGGCTGACGGAACTTCCAACGACCAACTCGCAACTCCCGACTCCCAATTGTTTTCTCTTGGATTTTAGGGAATTGGGAATTGGGAGTTTGACGCCCAGTGGCCGCCGATGGTAGAAACGAGCACGCCACGCGCTATTATACTCTGGGGGGAGTACCTTATGGCCATCGTTGTCACGAGGCAGTTCCGGGCTGCCGCATGCATCGTCGTCACCGCGCTTCTCGCTCCACTGTGGTCCGCCGCGGCGCAAGACGTCAAGTCGCCCGAGGTCGTCAAGCAGCTCACGCAGCTCCTCGACGAGCGAAAGCTCGATAGCATCGCCGCCCCAGATCCGCAGAACCCAGGGACCTACACCGCCGCTCTTTACTTTCCTGGCACGCAGCTCCTCGTCGTCTCGGCCAAGTACGCCGCGCCGCCGCTGATGAACGAGAAGATCGCCAAGAAGGAGTATCGGGACGTGTACATCGACCTGAGCTCCGCGTCGATTGCGGGCTCGAAGCTGTTCGTCATGGACACAGGGGCCGACGGCCTGAAAGCGAAACCCGGGGACGACCAGCCATTCGACTCGGTCGAGCGCGCGGGCACTCAGCTCGCGCTCGACGGCGACTGGAAGAAAGCGAAGATCAGCGAAGCGGACTACATGAAGACGTTCGGGGACGTCGACACGGCCTATACGCACGCGATCGAGCTGCTGATCAATCAGTTGAAAGGGTCGTAGCGCATTGCCCGCCTGCAGGCGGATGCGGTACACTGATCGTCTCTCCTTCGGAGTCGGGCGCTTGGCTCAGCGGTAGAGCATCGCCTTCACACGGCGGGGGTCAGTGGTTCGAATCCACTAGCGCCCACCAGTCTCCGCTCGGCTTCGCCGAGCTTCGGCTCGGCAAGCCCGCATGTCGGCGTTGCCGAGCGTCGGCTCCGCAAGCCGAGCGGAGGCTGCCGCGCCGGAGCCGCGTAGCGGCGAAGGCGGGCTGGCTCGCCCTCAGCGCTCATACCTCGGTCGCGTTGCCTGAGTAGAGTCTGCCGCGCAGATTTTGCAGCCCACCAACACCGCTACTCTGGCAATATCAGTCGCCCGTACCGAGAACAGGGCCAAAGATTGGCGTATTTCTCGGCGTATCTGTCAGGCCGGCGGTTTGCGTGGAACGTGGGCATGCCTGCCGAAAAGCGCTATGTCTACGTGATCAAGACCGTGACGCCGCTGCCGGAGTTCTATGTCGGCGTAACGTCTGACGTGAGTGCGAGACTTCTGGACCACAACGATGGCCGTTGCCCGCATACGGCGTCGCGCCGTCCCTGGAAATTTCATGTGGCCATTGAGTTCCGAGATCAGGAGACGGCATTTCGGTTCGAGCGGTACCTGAAATCAGGATCTGGCCGAGCATTCGCGAAAAGGCATTTTGAGTCGCGTTGAAAAGTGCCAGTGCACGTACGCGGCTTACAGACCAGACGGGTGGGTCAGGGCGTCACCAATTACTCGACCGCTTCTTCAGCGCCTCCTATCTCCTCTTCTCAGGCACGCGCCGCTGGCCGGAGCCGTCGTAGACGTGATCCTTCGGATCGATCTGGCGCATGGGGTGCTCGCGCTGGCGCTCTTCCTGCGCGTGCGCGGTGATGCCCGGGACGCGCGAGACGATGAACAGCGCGTTGGCGATCTCGGGCGGGATGCCGATGTCGCCGCAGACCGCCGCAATGGCGCCATCGATGTTCACCGGAACCCGGTGGTCTTCCGGCAGCTCGCTGGCGACGAGCTCCACCGCACGAATCATCTGGATGTGGCCGCCTTCGGCTTCGAGCTCGAGCGCCATCTGGAACAACCGCGCCGCGCGCGGATCGCGCGTGTGGAATCGATGACCGAAGCCAGGGATGGGCTCGCTGGCATCGAGGCATTTCTGGACGATTGTGCGCGCGGCATCCTTGTACGAGCTGCCGCGGCGTACCAGCTCCAGGCCTGTGTCGAGAAACTGCATGCAGCTCTCGATGTCGCCCCCGTGGAAGCGCCCGAATCCCAGCACGCCGGCAGCCACGCACGCGCGCAGCGGCGCGCCCGTGGTCGCCGTGTTCCGCGCGGCGAGCGTCGACGGCGGCGTCGCGCCGTGGTCGATGAACGACACGAGCATCGCCTCCATCAGGCTGCCGATCGCGGGCGAAGGGACCTCGCCCATCAGCAGGAGATAGATGGCTTCGCCGAACGTGAGGCGCCCCATCATCTCGTCGAGCGGGTAGCCGCGGACGAGAATCTTGTTCGGCTCGATACATGTCAGCGCAGTGCGCCACTTGCCATCCGTCGCGCCGCGCGGCAGCGGAGCCGCGACGGCGGCTACGGGTTGAACGGGTCGACGGGTCTTGGACATGGCTATACCGTCCCGTAGAGCCGATCGCCGAAGTCTCCCAAACCGGGCACGATGAACTTGTGCGCGTTCAGCTCGCGATCGATCGCGGGCGTGTAGATCCGGACGCGCGGATGGCTCCGCTCGACCAGCGCCACGCCCTCCGGCGCGGCGACGATGCAGATCAGGCGCACGTCGCAAGCGCCGGCGCGTTTCAGCAGATCGAGCGCGGCAACGGCGCTCCCGCCGGTCGCGAGCATCGGATCGATCATCAGCACCACGCTGTCCTCGAGCCCGCGTGGCAGCTTCGCATAGTACTGCGACGCCACGGCGGTGATCTCGTCGCGCTGCAGGCCGATATGGCCGACGCGGGCGCCTGGAATCAGCTCGAGGACCGCATCGAGCATGCCGAGGCCGGCGCGCAGCACC
>JAICSD010000254.1 GCA_025937075.1 Vicinamibacteria bacterium
GTGCAGCGCCAGGCCCGTCTCCGACAGCCACGCCGCCAGCTGCTCGATGGCTGCGGCATCGTGGTAGTCGAAGTGGCTGCGCGTCGCGAACACCTCCACGGCATCGAAGCCGCGCGACCGGATCGCGGCCAGATGATCGCGGGACAGCCGCTGATCGTGGAACAGATGGGTCGAGATCCCGAAGCGCATGGCCACTGCCGGAGATTGCGCCGGCGCGCGAACCATCCATTGTACCACTCGCACGCCTGTCACTGTCACCGAGAGCTCTCGCGCGAAGCGCGCCGGTGGGCGCGTCCGATCCGGCGGCGCCACGAGTCACGCCCTGCGTTCTCTGCTCTTTGCGAGCTCGGCGTGAGATCCGTCTGTCAGCGAAACTCTTCGACGTGGGCCGCCAACAACTCACGCATGCGGCCAAACCGCGGCTGGTGATCGAGGTTGTCGCGCACGTACTTGAGCGTTCGCGGGATGTACTGGATGTAGACGGGATTGCGGCGAGCCGTCGTCTGATACCCGAACGTTCCAAGGGCCTTGAGGTTGCGCTGGAGCGCCATGCGATCGAACCGCTCGCGGAACGCGCGCTCGTCTCCGGTCGTGCCCTTCAGCGCCAGGAAGTACGCGATCAGCTCGTCGACGGTCTGCTCGGGCAGATCGACGTACGAGTCGCGCAGCAGCGAGACGAGATCGTAGGTGTCCGGCCCGAGGCGGGCGTCCTGAAAATCGATGATGTAGAGCTGCGCCTCGTGCAGCATCAGGTTGCGGCTGTGATAGTCGCGATGGCACAGCACGCGCGGCTCCGCCGCGAGCTCCTGAACCAGCACCGCGAACTCCGCGCGCAGGGCGTCTCGTTCGGCAGCCGCGAGCGTCACGCCTCGATACGCCTCGAGGAAGTGCTTCGTGAAGAAATCCAGTTCCCACGAAAGCTTCTCGACGTCGAACGCGATGCCGTACGGGAGATAGTCGGACGACGCGAGATCGGTCCCGCGCCGCTGCAGCATCTCGATCAGCGCCACCGCCTGACGATAGAGCGCCGCGTGCTCGGCGGGGCTCGCTGCGCCAAGATGCGCCTGGAGCGTCACGTCCCCGAGATCTTCCAGCGCGACCACGCCAAGATCGTCCGCGTGCCCGAGGACCGCCGGAATGGGAACCGGCATCTTCTCCAGCAGCGTCGCGACGTTGACGAACGGAAGCCTCCGCACGTCGAACGCCGACGCATACAGCGCGAGGACGATGGATGTCGCATCTGGGACGAGCACGCGGAAGTACCGGCGATCGGACGCGTCCCCCGTCAGCGGGACGACGCGCGGCGAGCGGGCGGCGAGGCCGCTGCGCTGCAGGTATCCCTCGATTCGATCGCGCGCGTCTGAAACCGCAGTCTGTCGTCGTTCCATCATGTTCCTTTCGAGGCACGTGGCCTTATATCCCTATAAGGGCGCGACGATCAGTTCTCCTTCGTTGGCGCGGACGATCGCACGCCGCGAGAACGCCCCGCCGGCCGGGATCGTCACGCCATCCGCCACGACGCACTCGACGACACGCGCACCGGCGCCGACCACCACGTCGTCCCACAGAACAGATCGCTCGACGAGCGCCGAATCGTGTGCGCGCACGTCGCGTCCCCACCGCGGGCGATCCGGGCGTCCAGCCTCGGCCGCCAGCTCCAGCGACGTGCGCAGCAGATCCGCCGGTGTGCCGATGTCCTGGAACGACGCGCGGCTGACGAAGCCCCTGACCGACCCGGGCCGCTCCGCCATGAGTCGCGGATACAGCTCGTTGACCGATTCCGCTGGTACGCCGTCGGGAAGCTGCGCGAATGCCTCGGCCTCTGCCGCCTGCACACCGATGAAATGCAAGGACGGCGTCGAGCTGCCGCGGCGCGTGAATCCGGTCACCCGGCCTTCGTCATCGAGCAGTACGCCGCCGTACTTGTCGGGCCACTCGTTCGGAATCAGCGCCATCGTGACGAGCGCGCCCGATCGGCGATGCAGCTCCGCGAGCGCATCGAGATCGACGTCGGTCAGCGTATCGCCGTTGACGAGCAGGAACGTGCGGGTGGACAGGCCGTCCAACAGCAGCGGCAGCGCACGCCGCGGGCCGCCGGCCGACCCGAGCACCGGACATTCCCAGGAGTAGCGGACGCGCGCGCCGAGATCGGCGCCGTCTCCGACCGCGCGCGTGATGGAATCCGGCAAGTGATGCAGGTTGAGCACGAGATCCGTCACGTCGCGCGAGACGAGCCAGGCGATGACGCGACGGACCAGCGGCTCTCCGTCGACGGGGACGGCGGCCTTCGCGCGGACGAGCGTCAGAGGCCGCAGCCGCGTGCCGAGGCCGGCGCTCAGCACGAGCGCGCGGCTGAAGGACGCCGCCTTCAAGGCCTATCGAACACCATGTCCGTGCCGGTCAGCCCGAACTCTTCGCGGTACCTCAGGAAAAGTCCACGGTACGAATCGAGCACGTAGTCGTCCGGCGTGCGGCCGAGCGCGTCGGCCATTGCCATGATGCCGTTCTCGGAGCCTTCGATCTCCACGAACACGCCCACAGGCGTCTCGTCGACCGCGACGATCACGTCCTCGTGCGAGAACTCTTCGCGGTACTTTTCGTACCGGAACCACACGTGCAGCCCGAGCTCCTCGAAGATGTGCAGCAGGACCTCGCCATCGCCAACGACCGTCTCGAGCTCTTCGCGCAGCTTCACGACCGAGGGCTGCACGGGACCCTTGAAAGTGATCCGGCTCTTGCCGTTCTCCACTCTGACGCGCAGGACGCAGCGCCGCCGCCGGAGTGTTTCGTCCTCGCTGTCGAGCAGCGAGTCCTCCTGCAGTCGCCGCCCGTGCAGCGGCGTCGCGCCGGCAGAGAGGATAGCGGCCCGCGCCTCCTCAGCAGATTCGAAGCGCAGCTTGATCTCCCGCTCGAGGGTCGTGGTCATCGGCATCGAGAACTCCCAATTCCCGCCCGTCCCGGGTGACGTCGAGGAACGGCGGGCAAGCCCAACCTCCAAGTCCCAGACATCCAACTCCCAACGTCGACTCCATGGTCTTTGGGAGTTGGGAGTTGGAAATTGGGGATTATAGTGCGATCGGCCGCCACGCTCCACGCCAGATGAGGTGGCGCACGAAGACGTACATCGCGAAGCACTCAACCGCAAACGCCGGAAATCCTCCGTAGCCCGCCAGCGGCATCTCGAAGATCTTGATATCGGGCGGTACCGGAACGTTGTAAATCCATTTCGTGTGGGCCCAGTAGTTCCAGCATTCCCACACGACACCGCACACGAGCCCGCCGAGCAGCAGATTCACCAACCGATCCCGATACCGTTCGCGCAGATCGCCGCGAATGGATTCGGCGCCCATCGCGGCGTTGATTGGATCGAGCAGAAGAATGAAGCCGAGCCACACGAGAGCGGAGATCCAGGTCGATGGACGGAGGAACGGATAGACGACGAAGGCGGTCCCGATCGCGACCGCGACGCCCCCGGAGATACCGAGCGGAATGCGCGGCGGCACGGTACGCCTGAAGTACGGCGTCCGCTCGCGCAGGGCGCCGACGACCTCGCTCGTCTCGAAGATGCCCGGCAGGATCGTCGCGAACGCCCACGCATACCCGATCGCGCGCACGATCCGGTTCTCCGGCAGCCCGGTGTAGTACCAGTTGTGCAGCGCGTACTTGTTGTAGATCTCGAAAACAATCCAGAGCAGAACGCTGGCGACGGCCATGAAGAGGGCTTCGGCCGGATTGCTCCGGAGCAGCGAATCGCTGCGGCGCTGCCAGACGATGCCGTCGAGGAAGAGGACGTAGCCCGTCCACGCGATGGGCGTGTGCCAGGACCAGAACGGCTCGATGTGCGCGAGCATGCCCGCCTCGGACACCGCAATCGTCGCGAGGCCAATCCAGGCGGAGGTGGGGAGTCGCCGCGACGGCATGAATCAAACAAAAAGTCGCGGGCCGGATATTCCGACCCGCGACTCGTTGGCAGTTGGCAATTGGAAGTCGGGAATTCAGCGTCAGCGTTTGGTCATCGTGACGAAGACCTGCTGGCCATCACGCCACACGAGCAGGAACGTCGGCGTGCCGGCGGGCACCTTCTGCAGCTCACGCGTCACCTGCGTAACCGTGTTCACCTTCTGACGGTTCACCTCGAGGATGACGTCTCCGGGCGCGATGCCGGCGTTGCCCGCGGGGCTGTCGCGATCGACGTCGCTGACAATGGCCGCGCCCTCGTTGGGCGGCAGATCGAGCCGCCGTGCGATATCGGGCGTGATCGGATCGAGCGTCATGCCCAGCCCGGTGGTCGCGGGCTGCTCGCCGCCGGACTCACCGCGCCGTGCCGAACGTCCCTGCTCCGCCTCGAGATCGAGCTCGTCGACTGTCAGGTTCAGCGCCTTGCGCTGGTTGTTGCGAAAGATCGTGATCGGGACGGACGTCCCCGGTTTCGTCCCGACCACCATTGCGACGAGCGAGTCGCTGTCCTTCACGGGCTTGCCGTTGTATTCGACGATGACGTCGCCGGGCTGGAGACCTGCCTTGTCGGCCGGACCATTGGCGTTCACCGCGCTGATGAGCGCGCCGTTGTTGTTCGGCAAGCCGAACGCGCGCGCTGTTTCCGTCGTCAGGTGATCGCGCGAGACCTGAACGCCGATGACGCCGCGGATTACCTTGCCGTTGCGGAGCTGCGGCAGCAGATCGCGGACGGCGTTGATCGGCGTCGCGAACCCGATTCCGATGTTCGCCGAGCGCTGATCGGTGTAGATCGCGGTGTTCATGCCGATGACTTCACCGCGGACGTTCAGGAGCGGTCCGCCCGAGTTTCCCGGATTGATGGCCGCGTCGGTCTGGAGCATCGGCTGCTCGCGCTGCGGCACACCGCCCAGCGGACGGCCCAGCGCGCTGATGACGCCGACGGTCACGGTGTGTCCCAGCTGGAACGGGTTGCCGATCGCCATCACCCAGTCGCCCGGCTGCATCTGCTCGGAGTCGCCGAACTTCACTTCCGTCAGCGGCTGCTGCGGCATCTCGGTGATCTGGATGAGCGCCGTATCCGTCAGCGAGTCGTGGCCGATGACCTTGGCCGCATACGTTTGACCGCGCTCGGCGCCGTACAGGCTCACGGTGATCTTCTCGGCCCCTTCGACGACGTGGTTGTTGGTGAGGATGAACCCCGCCTTGTCGATGATGAAGCCGGTCCCGGCGCCCTGGAGCTGCGGCGCTTCGTTGCGTCCGCGGCTGCGGCCTCTCGGCTGCGGGACCTGATCGTCGTCGCCGCCCCCAAAGAACCGGCGCAGCAGGTCATCGCCTTGTCCACCAAGGTAGTCCGTCAGCTCGCGGCCGCGGGCGTGCGCCAGCGTCTGGATGTTGACGACCGCCGGCGCCGTCGCCTTGGCGATGTTGCGGAAGGTCGTCGCGTCGATGGGGCCGCTGAGCGGCGCGCTGTTCGCGGCAGGGACCGACACGGTCTGTGCGGACGAGGACGGCGTGAGGTCCATCTTCGACGTGATGACCACGGTGACGGCCATCGAGGCAATCGCGATCAGGACGGCGTAAAAGAGCGAAATCTTGCGCGTGGACATTGGTACTTTCTCCAAGAGCGGTCCGGCCGGACCCTACCTTTATAACAGCACGAACTCCTTCTGCAGCGGCCCCGTCACGGTCGCCTCCTGCTCACCGACGAACATGTTCACTTCGGTGCGCACGCCGAAATCGGCTTCGTAGATCCCTGGTTCGATCGTGAAGCCCGTCCCCGGAATCAGCCGCCGTTCGTCGTGGGTTTCGTAGTCGTCCATATGGACGCCATTTCCATGGACGTCCGTTCCCAGACTATGGCCGGTGCGGTGGATGAACGCCTTCCCGTATCCGGCGCGCTCGATGACGGCCCGGCATGCCCGATCGACCTCGAATCCGCGCAACTCCCGATGAGCTGAGGCTGCCTCCTTCACGAGCGCGACAGCCGCATCCCGGGCATCCCGGGCTGCCACAAACGCTCTGGCGTATCGGTCCGGCACCTCGAGAGCTGTAAAACCTACCCAGGTGATGTCAGCAAACACTGCGCCGGGGTCCGGCAGTTTGCCCCACAAATCCAGCAGGACGACCTCGCGGTCGCCGATGTGCCGATGGCGCTCGCGGGTTGGCTGATAGTGCGGGTCTCCGGCATTCTCCTGCGCCGCGACGACGGGAGCGGAGTCGGTGATGAGCCCCTCTTCGTCGAACCAGCCGAGCATCGCCTGCTGCACGTCGAATTCGTTCAGCGCGCGGCCGTTCCGGCGCGCGTCGCGGATCAGCTCGAACGCCCTGTCCTTGACGCGATAGAGCCGCTCGGATGCCGCGCGGTGCGTCTGCAGCGCCTCGTCGGACCATACGGCTTCGAAGCGCTGCACGAGGTCGCCGGACGAGGCGACCTCGACTCCGAGCTGCCGGACGAATTCCACTGTCCCCGCATCGACCCGGGAAATATATGGAATCGCGTTCCCGGGCGAGTACTCCATGGCGACGCGGCGGTATCCGTTCAGGAGCTCGCCGAGGCCTGCGCTCAGGCGTTCCCGTTGGGAGTAGACCGTCTTGTCGCCCGGGAGGTGATCGAGGTTGTGCGACTCGATCGAGGCCAGGCCGATTGCCGACACGTAGGCGATCGCCGCGCCCA
>JAICSD010000392.1 GCA_025937075.1 Vicinamibacteria bacterium
AAGCGCTCCTCGAATCTGAGCTCTTCGGCCACGTTCGTGGCGCGTTCACCGGCGCGATGACCGGGAAGAAAGGCAAGTTTGCACTCGCCGACGGCGGGACGATCTTTCTCGACGAGATCGGCACGATGAGCCCGAATTTGCAGGCGAAGCTGCTGCGCGTCCTCCAGGAGCGCGAGTTCGAGCCGCTTGGGTCGGAGCGCAGCCAGAAGGTCGACGTCCGCGTGATTGCCGCCACGAATCGCGACCTGCCGCAGATGGTGGCCGAGGGGAAGTTCCAGGAGGATCTGTTCTATCGGCTGAACGTGATCCCGATTCACATTCCACCGCTGCGCGAGCGGCGTGAGGACGTGACGGTGCTGGTCGAGCACTTCATCCACAAGCACGCGCAGCGCGCGGGGAAGCGCATCGACGGCATCGATCCCAGCGTGCTGGAAGCACTGCGCACCGCGGACTGGCCCGGGAATGTCCGGGAGCTGGAGAATACCGTCGAACGCGCCGTCGTCCTCTCGCAGTCGACGACGATCGGCGCGGATGCCGTCCGGTTGCTTGGCGTGTCGGCCTCGCCGCCCGCCGGCCTGCCGTCATTGAACCTGCGCCAGAATCTCGACTGGGCCGAGCGCGAGACCGTCCGCCGTGCGCTCGACAGCGCCGGCGGCATCAAGAAGGACGCTGCTGAAACCATGGGCATCAGCCAGCGGGCGCTGAGCTACTACCTGGCGAAGCATCGAATTGAATGACCGATGGCGCCCCTTTCAGGGCCGCGATCCTTTCACCGCGCGTAAACCCTTACCCGGCGCGTAACGCCGCGCGCATGAGCGGGCCATTTCGTGCGACTTGCGGGATGATTTTCCGGCACCCTCCTTGCGAACGGGCAGGCGTGACTTCTGCGATTCGCCGGTTCCGGCCGGTGTTCGCGCTGGCAGTCTTCGCCGCCATCGCTTCACCCGCCTTCGCTCAAGACCCCCAGACGCCGCCGCAGACCACAGCGCCACAAGCTGCGGATCCGGACGCGCGCGTCGACGCGCTGCAGCCGGATTTCAACCTGGCGTCGCTGCCGACCACGCTGCGCATGCCGGTGAACAGGCTGTCGTTCCGCGTGACGCATCGCTTCACGCGATCGCTCGGCCGCGGCGACTTCGGCGACCTGCTGTCGGATTTCTTCGGCTTCGACACCGGCGCGCAGATCGGCCTCGAGCTGCGGTACGGACTACGCCGCGGTACGCAGATCGGCGTGTACCGGACGAGCGACCGCACGATCGAGATCTTCGGACAACAGAGCGTGCTGCGGCAGGGGGACACGAAACCCCTCAGCCTCGACGTGTTCGGCACGTTCGAGGGGACGAACAACTTGAGCGATCAGCTCTCGCCTGCGGTCGGCGCTCTCGTCTCGCGCAAGGTGGCGCGGTTCGCGGCGCTCTATGCCGAGCCGATCTTCGTCTTCAACACGAACTCGCTGCCGGGCGATCACGTCGAAAACAACGACACGATGTTGCTCGGCCTCGGCGCGCGCCTACGCATCCGCCCGTCCACGTATCTCGTGGGCGAGATCACTCCTCGTATTGCGGGCTACGATCCCGGTGTGAACCTCGCGAGCTTCGGCATCGAAGTCCGCGCGGGCGGACACCTGTTCCAGCTCAATTTCTCGAACGGGATCGGGACGACCATCGGACAGCTCGCGCGCGGCGGCATCTCGAACGACTCGTGGTTCATCGGCTTCAACATCTCACGAAAGTTCTTCTGATATGGCCTGGCGTGTCCGGTTCCCGACCGCCATTGGACTCCCCGCACTCTCCCTCGGCGTGTTCGCCTCGCTGAATGCCTGCGGCGGCAGCTCATCGCCCACGTCCCCGAGCGGCGGAGGCGGCGGGGTGACGGTGATCTCAGGCAGCACGGGCAGCACCGGCCCGAGCGGCGCGACGGTGACGATGACGTCAGCCGGCGTGAGCCCGTCGACGGTCGCGATCTCCATCGGACAGAGCGTCACGTTCATCAACAACGACACGCGGCCGCACGAGATCGCCTCGGATCCGCATCCGATCCACGGGTCGTGTCCGTCGATCGAGCGCGGCCTCGCCACCATCGCGCCCGGTGCCACGAAGCTGACGCAGGGCTTCGCCGGCGCGGGCACGTGCACGTATCACGACCACCTGGACGACACGAATCCGAACTTCCACGGGTCGATTCGGATCCAGTAGCCCGCCTTTCGCGGCTGCGCCGACTACGGCGGGCAAGCGCGTGTGCGGGGTGCGGGGCTCGGGGATCCGGGATTCGAGACGCGGGATCGAGACTTCTAATCTGTGGGCTCTCGGTTCGATTCCGAGGCGGCTCACCAGCCTCCGCTCTGATTTCTCGCGGAGGCTGTCCGCCGAAGCGCTCTGAATTCCAGCAGCGCGTAGGCGGACCCCACCGCTCGCCGTGAGCTTCGGCTGGCGTCGCCCTCTCTCGCGGAGGCTGTCCGCCGAAACGCCCTGAATTCCGACAGCGCGTAGGCGGGACCCACGGATCGCCGAGAGCTTCGGCTGGCTTCGCGCTGTGAGAGGCAGGCGCTGCGCAAGATTTGCGACTCTTGGCCGCAGCCGACCCTGCCAAGTTCCGCGAACTGGACCCCGCCCGGCGGTCGCTTGTGCTCGAAAAACTAGACTGAATCATCTCGGTGCTCGGCTTGCATCCTCGATCGCGTGAGCGATCGGCGCTACGTCTATGTTCTCCTGAGCACGGTCCATCAGAACCGGTACTACACCGGGCTGACATCCAACGCTCAGGCGCGGCTCGCTGCGCATAACGCGGCGCTCTCGAAGCACATTGCCAATGGCAGACCGTGGAAACTCGTCACGACGATCGAATTCATGGACGCTGAAAGAGCTCAGACTTTCGAGATGTACTTGAAGTCCGGTTCAGGGCGCGCATTTGCACGACGATACTTCCGATGACATCGGTTCTCACTTCGTCCGCGTTGATTCGCGCCGCGATCTGTCCGCAACACATCGCATTCGGTCGCCAATTCGCAGCTTCGATTGACAAGCTTCGGAATCGCTCCTAGGCTGGCCTTATCAACTTGTAAGTTCCGCCCGAACTCGAAGCGAAGCTGACGCGCCTGGCCGCGGAGACTGGCCGCACCGCCGCACGCGAAGGCAGGCTGGTCGAGCACGATGACGCCGCTGCTCGGATGGATCGTTGAACAACCCCAGCCCGAGACCTAGCGAGACTCCTTCTGAGCTTCGGATATCGTTCGGACAATCCGCAATCGCTAGAGTCGGACCTACGTGTTCAGCACCCTTCCCTCGACGCGACCCGCACCCACCAAGCGCGTACGGCGTCGTCGACAAGATTGAGGGGCCGATCAAGACGCCCGGCGGCAGGAACGTCCGCTTCTGCTCGGTTTGGCAGGTTGACACGGGCGCCGACGTGCCGCGATTTATTACCATGTACCCGAGGTAGGACGTGGCCTTCGAAATGTACGGCGACGTGATATTGACCCACGATGTTCCCGAGAGCGGCCTGCGTGCCGGCGACGTCGGCGCGGTCGTCGACCGCCATGCCGTTCCTGGCCTCCCGTCCAACTGGTGCCAACTGGCGAAACGCGGCTGATCTTTCTTCAACTTCGCTCGCCCCCGCTTGCGGCCGAAGGCGCTGCTTCCGCCTTCTGGTTGACAGACTGCGCGATTCTGCTCAACACTGGCGCTCGAGCGCGTAGGGCGCCGCCAGTCCGCGGAAAGGGACCGCGTCCCACCTAAATTCGTCGTGGTATTCGAATCACGCTTCTTTCAGCCCGTATCGCGGACGTCGGGCGCTTACGAAAGGAGCGCGTGTGCCTACCCGAACTCTTCCTCCACGTCCGAGCCTCCACCAGCTCAAGATTCAGGCGAACGAGCTGCGGCGTGCGCATCGCGATCGTGACGTGTCCGCCGCAGGACGCATCGCCGCGCATCATCCGGAGATGAAGGGATGGCCGCCCGGCGCGGTGCTCGACAGGTCGCTGGCCCTTGCGGACGCGCAGCTCGTTATCGCCCGGGAGTACGGTTGCCGCAACTGGAGCGAACTGAAGCGCCGCGTCGAGCAGGCTCGACAGATCGAGCGGATCAAACCGCATCCCGGCTTCGACGCCGCGCTGACCGCCCTGAACGACGGGAACGTCGATCGCCTGCGCGCCCTGCTCGCCGCGGACCCGTCGCTCGTTCACGCGCGCACGAATCTGGATCCGCCGTACGGTTACTTCAGCGCCGCGACGCTGCTGCATCACGTCGCCGGCAATCCTTATCGCGACAAACCGCTTCCGGCGAACGTCGTCGACATCGCCCGCGTACTACTGGACGCCGGCGCCGACGTGCATGCTCGAACCCTCGGACGGAACGGCGGCCCCACGATGGGACTGCTGGTCACGGGCAAGCAGGCCAGCGACATGGGCGTGACCG
>JAICSD010000099.1 GCA_025937075.1 Vicinamibacteria bacterium
CGAGACGCGGATACGACAGCCAGAGCCGCTCCGCCGGCGCGCCGACGGCCAGGCGCAGCAGCAGACGCTCGGTCTGCAGCCGCGCCTGCTGCTCGAGCAGGCCGGCCGCGAGCGGCACGCGCATCTCGGCGTCGAGCATCAGCGGATCCTCGTGCGGGTGCTGCGGGAACATGCGCTCGGCCAGGCCGGGCACGAAGACGACCTTGAACGCGCGTCCGCGCGCCTGGTGCGGGCTGCCGACGAACACCGCGCCGTAGCGCTGCGGCGGAGGTTCCACGTCCAGCGTGAGCAGCCGCTCGGCCAGCACGTCGCGCGCTTCCTCGAGCGATACCGGCCCGATGTCGCCCATCGGCCGCAGTTCGGCGAGGACGCGCAGGACGCGCTCGGGCCTGCGCAGCACGACCGGCGCCAGCTCCGCGAACCGATCGAGCCACTCGCGCCACGTCCCGGTCGGCGGCCAGCGTGCGATCCGATCGATGATCGGAAGCGCAAACGCCCTCAGGTGGCCGAGGTTGCGCAGATCGCGCTCGAATCGCGCGGCGCGCGGCGAATCCGGATCGCTGCGGCGCTCTTCCGCAATCTTCCGGCGATAGCTCTGGGCCAGGCCGTCGAGCCTGCGGTGCCATCTGGCGGGATCACCGCCGATCACGGCCGATTCGACGATGAGCGTTTCCCATTTCCACGGAGCGCGCAGCGCTCCGGCAACGACCGCCGCGTCTTCGTCTGTCTCGGCGCTTGCAGACTCGGGCGGATCGTCGTCGGCCCGTGGGGGAGGCACGCCCTCGCCGGATGCCGTCGAGAACGCCATGATCGCTTCGTCGGACTGAGGCGTGAATGGTTCGTGTTCGGCGGCTTTCAAAAGGCCGCCGGACGTTGACACGGACGATGCGGTCAACTGCGGAACCTGGGCGAGTGACAGATACTCCGCGAACCGCCTCGCCGAGAGCTTCTCGCACGCACACGAGAGGATGGCAATGAATGCGCGCCCCGCCGGGTGCGGACGCGTGGTGCCGCGATCGAACCATGCGGGCACGCCGGCGCGCGACAGCGCGTGTTCCAGGAGACCGGCATAGCGCTGCGGCGCTCGTACGAACACCGCCATCTCGTCGAACGCGACGCCAGCGCGGGCTTCGCGCAGAATTCGCCTGGCGATCTCGACGCACTCCCGCCCCTCGCCCGGCGCAGAGAAGAAGACAACGTCGCCGGCCGACGGTCGCTCGGGCGCGGGATAGTCCCTGAACAGCATGCGCCAGAGGGCTGCGAGATCGGTTGGCCCCTGCTGCTCGAGAACGTCCGGCTCGATCCCAAGCTCGCGAAAACGATCGAGCGCCGCCACGTCGCCGAACGGCATCGTGATGAGGACGTTCGTAGCGTGTGCGTGGGCGGATGCGGGTGCGGGTGCGGGCGCGGTTCTCGTAGCGCGCAACTTTAGTTGCGCGGATGAGTGTGCAGTACTCGTAGCGGGCACGTTTAGTTGCGCGTCGATCTCCAGCAGCGCAGCGACGAACATCTGCTCGGCGCGCGAGTCAATCGGAACATCGAGCAGCAGGAGCGGAAGACGCCGCAGCGCGTCGGCCCAGGCCGATCGCCCGCGAAGCGCCAGCGCGGCGGCGTCGAACAGCGCGGCGCGATCGGTAGCGGCGGCCGCGGCGAACTGGGCGTCGAACCGATCGAGCACTGCCGCGAGATCCGCGCCGCCGAGGGGCAGCCCGCTCAAGCGGCCGCTGGTGACGTCCGCGAGGCGCAGCTCCTGCAGGGTGCGCGCGAGCGCGCGCGGAAACCCTGGCGTGCGCGCCACCGGCGCGAAGTATTGCAGCGCGCCGTCGCGCTCGGCCTCGAACGTCGCGCGCGCGGCGACGGCGTCCGAGCCGAGCTGCGTCACGGGCGCGCGCTGCTCGTCCGCGAGCACGGGCGCGGCGAGGCGCGCCGCAAGCTGCGTGAGGCTGAAGCGATGGATTCCAACCGCCGCGCCCACCTCTACGATCACCCCGCGGACGAGATCGTCGACGGCACCGCGTGACGCGCCGACGACCAGCACGTCAGACGTGCGGGCGTGCTCTCTCAGGAATGCTCGCGCCGCATCGAGACGCAGATGGGCCGCCGAGGACTCGACGAGTCGAATGGCGCTGGACAAGGCAGGGCGGGACATCAGCGAGCTCCTCCCGGACATCGTGCCGGGTCACCGGTCGCGGCCGCGCGACGCAGCCGCCGCGCGCAGTGTAGCATGGGCTGCGCTCCGCCGGGATTCGGGATTCGGGATTCGGGATTCGGATAGGGTTCCATGCTCTTCGCGACGACGACACTGGCCGCTCGCATCGAACGCGCCGAGTCCCGGCTCGCGTGCGATTTCGCCGACGCCGCTCGGCATCGGCGCAGCGATGTCGTGATCCGGCCCTTCAGTGGCTCCGCGGCGATCTTCGCCGGGCCCGACCAGCCGTTCAACAAGGTCGTCGGCCTTGGTTTCGATGGTCCGGTCGACGTCAGCGTGCTGGACGACATCGAGCGCGAATTCGACACGCTCGATGCGCCGATTCGCGTCGAGCACTCGAGCCTGGCGGATCCGGCCGTCGCCACCTTGTTGACGGCGCGCGGCTATCGGCTCGTCGGGTTCGAGAACGTCCTGGGCTTCGAACTGACGCGCGAGCGTATCGCTGACGCGGCGCAGCACGGGCAGGCGCATCGCGCGCGGGGCATTACCGTCGGCGCGGCATCACCGGATGAAACGCGCGACTGGACGGCCGCGCTCCTCGAAGGATTCGAGCACCCCGACGTATATGACGGCCCGCCGTCCGACGAGTCGTTTCCCCGCGAGTCGATCGAGGCGGTGTTCGGCGATTACGCACGCATCCCGGGCATCGGGCGATTCGTCGGACGCCGTGACGGGGTCATCGCAGGGGCCGCGGCGATGCGCATCCGCGATGGCCTCGCGCAACTGTGCGGGGCTGCAACACGACCCGACCATCGCCGCAAGGGCGTGCAGTCGGCGCTGCTGCACGCGAGACTCGTCCATGCGGCGGAAAATGGCTGCGATCTCGCGGTCGTGACAACGCAGGCGGGATCCAAGTCACAGGAAAACGTCCAGCGCGCGGGCTGTGTCCTGCTGTATGCGCGCGCCATCCTCGTGCGCGCCGCCGGAACTGAAAGGCGCGCGCCCGCGTAAGAATCGTTCAGAAAACAAGCGTGGAGGTACTCGTGGACACTGCCGTAGTCAGCACGACAACGACCGATCAGCAGGCACAGCAGCGGGCCTTTCAACAGGTCCTGCAGGCAGCCACCGGATACATCGCGTCAACCGCACTGCAGGTCGCGCTTCGGCTCCAGATCGCCGATCACATCGCCTCAGGCACCACTTCTGCACGCTCTCTCGCGCGCGCGTGCGGCGCCAACGAGGACGCGTTGTATCGCGTGCTTCGCCTGCTGGCGATGATGGGGATCTTCGAAGAGACGAGTCCCCGTACGTTTGGGCTGACGCCCGCCGCCGCGGCCCTCCGTCAGGTGCCGGGCTCGTTGTACGACATGGCGCTGTGGCTCTGCGATCCGTTTCACCTTCGCGTGTACGCGGACGCGATGCACTCGGTCGAGACTGGCGCGCCCGCTGTCGAGAAGACGTACGGCATGCCCGTGTTCGAGTATTTCGCGAACAATCCTGAGCTGTCCGCGATCTTCAACAGCGCCATGACGTCGTTCAGCGGCATGGTCGCGCCGGCCGCCATCGAGGCGTACGATTTCAGCGGCATCCGTGTGCTCGTCGATGTCGCGGGCGGGCACGGCGGCGTGCTGACGGGCGTACTCGCGAAGCATCCACAGATGCGGGGGGTCCTCTGCGACCTGCCGCACGTCATCGACGGAGCGAGGCCGCGAATCGCATCCCTCGGTCTCGCAGATCGCTGCCAGACCGTCGCGTGCGACATGTTCGCGGCCATCCCGGATGGCGGCGACGCCTACATCATGAAGCACATCATCCACGACTGGGACGATGAGCGGGCGGGCGTGATCCTGCGCAACATCCGTCGCGTGCTGCCGAAGGACGGCCGCGTGCTGCTGCTCGAGTCGGTCGTCGCGCCGGGCAACGAGCCGGATTTCTCGAAAGTGATCGATCTCGAGATGCTGCTGCTGCCGGGTGGACGTGAGCGGACGGCCGACGAGTTCCGCGCGCTCTTTGCCGCGAACGGGTTCGAGCTGACGGGCATCATCGCGACCCAGTCGCCGCTCAGCGTCATTGAAGCCAAGCCGCGGTAGGAAACCAGCGCGCGGCGATGGGGTCCGGCGGGGCGAAGCCCCCGGTTGATCATGACCCAGCTTGCGTCAGCGTGAACGTCTGACCCGCGATGGTCAGCGTTCCGCTGCGCGGCGCCCCCGTCGCGTTTGCGTCGGCCGTGAATTGCACGGCTCCGGATCCGGCGCCATCTGCACCTGCCGTGATCGTGATCCACGGCGCGTTGCTCACGGCCGTCCACGCGCACGAGTCCGAGGCCGTGACCGTCACCGAAAGCATCCCGCCACCGACTCCAACCATCTGCGCCATCGGCGCGATCGAGAACGCGCAGCCGCTGTCCTGGTTGATCGTGACGGTTCGGCCGGCGATTGTCGCCGTTCCGGCGCGCGCAGCTCCCATATTCGGCTGAATATCGAGCTGTACGTTCCCGTTGCCGGTCCCGCTCGCGCCCGCGGTGACAGCAAGCCACGGCGCGTTCGACACGGCCGTCCACGCGCACTCCGCAGCGCCCGTGACGGCAATGTTCTGCGACCCGCCCGTCGCAGGCATCGTAGCCGTGTCGGGCATCACGCCGAACGTGCATCCTGATTCCTGCGTGATCGTAAACGTCTGTCCGGCAGCGGTGATCGTGCCCGCTCGTGCCGCGCCCGTGTTCGCCGCAGCGCTGAACTGCACGGTGCCGTTGCCGGCGCCGCTCGCGCCCGACGTGATCGTGATCCACGGCGCGTTCCCTGCTGCGGTCCACGAACACGAGCCACTGCCTATGACGGTGAAGGATCCGGAACCGCCGGCGGCAGGCACGGACTGCCCCGGCGCGGAGAGCATCGAAGTGCAGCCGCTCGACTGGGTGACGGTGAACGTCTGGCCCGCAATCGTCGCCGTCCCGGTGCGCGCCGCTTCCGTGCTCGCATCCACCGTCACCTGCACCGTCCCGTTCCCGGATCCGCTGGCGGTCGACAGGTGGATCCACGGCGCATTGCTGGCCGCCATCCAGTTGCAGCCACCCCCACCCGTGACGGTCACGGCGATCGGCGTGCCCCCCGTGCCGCCGCTCCCGACGTTCTGACCTGATGGCGCGATGGAGAACGTGCAGCCGCCGTCCTGTGCAATCGTGAATGTCTGGCCCCCGACGCTAATCCTGGCGGACCGCTGTCCGCCCGTGTTTGCAGCGGCGGCGTAGTGGACGGTGCCCTTGCCCGTGCCGCTCGCGCCGGAGGAAATCGTAATCCAGGATGCATTGCTCGACGCCGTCCAGGCGCAGCCGGATCCGGTATTCACGTCGAACGTCCCGGATCCTCCCGACGCGGGGACAGACGCGTCCCCCGACGAGAGCGAGAACGTGCAGCCCTCTCCCTGGTTCACGGTGAACGTGTGCTCCGCGATGGTGAGCGTGCCCGAACGCGCCGGCCCTGTCGTCGCGGCGACCGAGTACTTCACCGTGCCGTTCCCGGAACCGCTGGTCCCCGAGTCGATCTTGATCCACGAGGCGTTGCTCCTCGACGTCCACGCGCAACCCCCGCCGGCGGTGACGCCGATATTGCCGCTGCCGCCGGACGAGGGAACCGACTGCGAGTCGGGATCGATCGCGAACGTGCAGCCCTCACCCTCCGTGATCGTGACCGTCTGGCCGGCGATCGTGACCGTCCCGGATCGCGACGGTCCACTCGTCCCCACCACCGCGAGCGTGACGACGCCGGCGCCGCTGCCCGCCGCTCCACCGGTGATCGTGATCCACGACGCGTTGCTCGCGGCCGTCCACCCGCACCCCGACGCGGCGTTGACGTTGACCGTTCGCGAGCCGCCGGACGCGTCGACCGCGTGCGCAAGCGGCGACACGTCGTAGCTGCAGCCCGCCGACTGCGTCACGGTGAAGATCTGGCCGGCGATCGTGATGCTGCCCGTGCGTGATGGACCCGACGTCGCGTCCACGCTGAACCCGGCGGTCCCGTTGCCGGCGCCCGTTGTTCCAGCCGTGACGGTGATCCAGGGGGCGTTGCTCGCGGCGATCCACGGACATCCAGCACCGCCGGTGACCGTGACGACACCTGCCCCGCCGTCTGCTCCCGTCGTATACGTCGTCGGTGCGATGGCGTACGAGCACCCTTCCGCTTGCGTCACCGAGAAGTGGAGCCCGGCGACGGTGACCGTGCCTGTTCGAGGCGGACCAGTCGTCGGCGCGACGGTGAACGCCACGGACGCGCTGCCCTTGCCGGTTGCTCCGGCAGTTATGGAAATCCAATCGGCGTCGGACGAAGCGGTCCACGTACACAGCGCGCTCGAGGCGCGCACGTCGACGGAACGGGATCCGCCTGCCTGTGGAAATGACGCGGCGTTCTGCGAAAGCTCGTAGCCGCACTCGGCAGCGGACTGCGTGACCGCGGCGCGCTGACCGTTCAGCATGATGGCGCCCGTACGCGCCACCGGATCGCCGTTCGCGGTTGCGCTGAATTGGACCGTGCCGTCACCCTGTCCGCTGGATCCAGCGGTGATGTTGAGCCAGTTCACGTCCGGCTGGGCAGTCCACTGGCACTCTCGCTCGGTCTTGACGCTGAGACTTCCGCTTCCACCCAACGCGGGCAGCGGTGTGCCTGGCTGGTCAACTGTGACCGCACACTTGGATAAACCCGATGGTGACGTGTAGGTGTTGCCTGAGGAACCGCACGCCGCGATCGCCGCACACACCGCAAGAACAGCGGCGATGCCGGCCGAAATGGCGTGACCCCGGAAGCGAAGCAGCGCGCTCATCGTCGAAAACGGCTGTGGTGGCCGTCCCGGGAAGAGCTACTGCTTTCAAATTGCCTACCAGAGGCTATGGCTGAGTCACGCGGCGAGGGTATCGATGCGGCTCCTGAGTGCGCCGAGCTCCGTCGAAAGCTGATCGAGACGCTCGGACGTCTCGCGAAGCTTGTCGCCTTCCGATCGAACGAAGCGGCTGTATGGTGCGATGCCCTCGCGCATGCGCGCGGAGCTACGGGTGATTTCGTCTTCGAACTGGCGGCGAAGCGCCGACGACAGTCTCGCGCGCACGTCGGCAATCTTCCGCCGCATCTCCTCTTTGGCCTGACTGCGCTTCGCGGGAATGATGAAGAAGCCGAGCGCCGCGATCACGCTCGCGAGCACGATGCCCGTGATGTCCGCGGCCGCGGTACTTGCCGCGAAGGCGACGAGCGTGCCGAGCCCCACCGCACCGGCACCGGCCGCCGCGGCGGCGGCCACCGCATTCCGCGCACCGTCCGCGAGCTCGCTCGCTTCACGGCGCCGATCGTACGTATCGACGACACGCTGCGCCGCGCGGCCGACCGACTCCACCATACGCCGCCGCTCGTCGTGGAACGCACGCGACTCGTCGTCGCCGACGATGCGATCGCGGAACTCGCGGCGGCGATCCGAGAGGTGGCGCGTGATGCGCTGCCATTGGCGGAAATCCGCCTCCACCAGCCAGTCCACCATCTCGTTCACGCGCTTCTCGATCTGCTCGGGCGCGTCGGCGACGACCTGACGCTCGAAGCTCTCCTGAATGCGCGCGCGATTCAGCAGGTCGAACATCCGCCCGATCCGCATCGTGTCGTCGAAGTACTCGTGGCCGCGCCGCTCCATCTCGAGAAGCACGTTGTCGACCGCGGCCATCCGCGCTTCGAGCTCACGCGCGAGATCGTGCTCGTAGGCGCCCAGCTGTGACTCCACGTCTTCGAGCAGCGCAAAGTCCTCGCGGAGAGTGCCGAGGCGCTCACGCGTAGCGCCCTGATAGCGTTCGATCAGCGCCGTGCCGACGCCAACCGGATTGAGCAGCTTCAGCTTGATGCGCGCGGCGCGATCGAGGGTGGATTCGATGTAGCGCTCCAGCGGCTCGAATCCGCTCGCCTGCCAGACGGACGGATTCCCCGTCTTCGCGCGGTACGCCAGGCGCGCGCTGACGGGGAAAATCTCGGGCGTGACGCCGAGCAGCCGCCGCGCGTTGTCCGTCACGTACGCACGCACTTCGTCCATCTCGCGCTGGCCCGAGAAGATGTCGGCCTTGTTGATGATGACGACGACCTTCTTGCCCCAGTCGCGAATCTGCTCGAGAAAGACGCGCTCGGTTTCCGTGAAGGGCCGGTCCGCCGACGTGACGAACAGGACGAGGTCTGCTCGCGGAACGAATTCGGCGGTGAGCCGCTCGTGTTCCCGGATCACCGCGTTCGTCCCAGGCGTGTCGACGATGTGGATGTCCCGAAGAATCTCGGCGGGCGCGGTCAACGCAACCAGCTGCGGCTCCGCCTGACGGACGCTGCGCTGCTCGCCGTACTTCACGATCGTCACCTGCGCCGTCGTCGGGGTGACGCCTTCCTCCATCACCTGCTGGCCGGCCAGCGCGTTGATGAGCGCGCTCTTCCCCGCGTTGAATTCGCCGACGACGACGAGGAGGAACAGCTCGTCGAGCTGCTCGATCGAGCGCTCGAGCGCCGCGAGGTTCTCGTCGCTGGCGCCGAAACGGATGAGGCTCGCGCGCAGCTCGCTCAGAATCCGGCGTTCCTCGCGAACGATGTCCTGTTCGTGCGGCGAAAGGATGCCTGTCAGCACTGCCGCGGCTCAGGCTGCAAGAACGGTGCTACATTCGCGGCCGATGTCATCGCTGTTTTGCGTTGTGGCACTGCTGCTCAGCCAGGTCCCCGTCCGCACGGCCGCTCAGTTGAGTGCCGCCGGATGGGAAGCCCTCCGCGCGGGGGCGGCGCAGGAAGCGGCGGTCGACTTTGCCGAGGCGTTGCGGCTCGACGGACGCGACGCGATGACGATGTTTGGCGCCGGCGTCGCGGCACATCTCGGTGGCAAACCCGCGGAGGCCCGCGAGGCGCTGGTCGGCGCGCTTCGCCTCCAGCCGTCGCTGACGCCTGCGTCACTGCTGCTGGGCGAGATCCTGTACCGGCAGGCAGATCTCGACAGCGCGATCGAGGTGTACGAGCAGGCGCTCAATTTCGCCCCGAACCAGCCGACGCTGGTGTCGCGCCTCGACGCGTGGCGCCGCGAAGCCGCGCTGCATGGCCAGTTCTCACAGAAGCTGGCGACGCATTTCACGATCCTGTTCGAAGGACCGCCCGACGGCGCGCTCGCGTCGAAGGTCGCCGATTATCTCGAAGCCGACTACTGGCGGATCGGCGGCGCGCTGGGCGGATATCCGGAACGCGTTGTTCAAGTTGTCCTCTACACGAAGGAACAGTTTCGCGATATCACGCAGTCGCCATCGTGGGCGGGCGGCGCCTACGACGGACGCATCAGGATCCCGGCGGGCGGACGCATGGAGGAAAGGGAGCTGCGCCGTGTGCTGGCGCACGAGCTGACGCATGCAATCGTCTACAGCCTCGCGCCGCGTGGCACGCCGCAGTGGCTCAACGAAGGACTCGCGCTCGTGTTCGAAGGCGCCGATCCGCAGCGCGCGCGCGAGCGCCTCGCGCGCGGCCCTCTGATTCCGTTGACACGATTGGAGAAGCCCTTCGACGGACTGAACGCCGACGCCGCGGCGCGTGCGTACGCCGAAAGCCTCGTCGCGACGAGCCGGCTGCTGGAGCTGGGCGGCCCCTCCGCCGCGTACAACCTGCTCACGGATCTGGCGAGCGGCATGCCGTTCAGCGACGCATTCGCGCGCGCCGCGCTCGTGCCGTACGACGAGTTCGCGAAGTCGATCGGGGGGAGCTGAGGTCGAGGAGGTGGTCGGTGGTCGGTTGTCGGTTGGGAGTTTGGGAGTTGGTCAGCGCGTCCGGCGGATCGTCGTCGCGGTCGTGCCCTCCCCCGACGTGAGATAGAAGACGTGCTTGCCGTCTACCGCGGTCGCGGATGATTCGAGCGATGGCGCGAGCACCTCGCGCCGGGTGACACGGCGTCCCGTCGCATCGAGCCGCAGGCGTACGAGCGCGAGCTTTTTGCCGTCGACCTGCTGGACCGCCACCAGCGATCCGTTGGACGCGCGCAGGGTCGAGATCCCGCCGAGCGCGGTTCGCGCATCGTGCTGAACGGGGCGCGATTCACGCGACGAGAGATCCACGCGCGTCAACCCGCTGGTATCCGAGACGTAAACAACCCCATCGCCGACGGCCATTCCCGCTGGCGTCTTCACGGGCGACTGGGAAGGCAGCTCCGCCGCAGTCTCCCAACTCTTCCCGCTCGGCCGCACGCGCAGCACGCGCCTGCCGCCAGCATCGAGCACCAGCACCGTCCCGTCAGGAAGCACGCCGACGTCGACGAACCGCACGGGTCCGAGATCGGCTGGCACTGGAATGTCCAGCAGCACCCGTCCTGAGACGAGTTGCAGCTTGTGCAGCGCACTCTGTGGAGCACTTGCTTTGACGCTCGTGACCCACAGGTCGCCGCGCCGTGCGTCGATCGCGAGCGACGTGATCGTGTCGTAGAACCCGGCGGACGCGGCGCTTGCCAGGTTCACGAGGTGATGCGAAACCTCGTCTACGATCACCAGCCGCGCACCGCGCCTGTCGCCAACGACGAAGCGGCGAGAGACCGCGTCGTACGCGAGGCCCGCGGGGTCGAGTGCCGGCGCATCGAAGGTGAGTGTCTCTTCCCCGGCGTCCACCGCGGGTGCAGCGGGTTCGGCGGCGGCGGGTGCCGGGCGCGTCTCGGGCTTTGCGCGCGGCACGTCCTTCTTTGCCGGAGCCGGCGATTTTGCCGGAGCCGCCGGCGCGGGAGCGGACGATGCCTTCGCCGCGACGGCAGCCAGCTTCGCTTCGAGCGCGGGCCAGTCCTTTAGCGCGCGGACGCGGCGGAAATCATCGTTCGTCGCGGCATCTGTGGCGACGCCGAGGTCGGCGATGCGCTGCAGCATCACGAGCGCGTCGCTGGGACGCCCGCTCAGCGACTGCGCGCGGGCGAGCAGGTACATCAGGTCCGGATCGTTTGGCTTCCCCTTCTGCACCGCGCGCCACGCATAGTCGTGAAACGACTCGTAGTCGCCAGCCGCAGCCGCGTTCGAGGCGCGCGCGCGGCAGTCCGCCACGTCCGCACAGGACGCGGACGATTGCGCGACGGCCAGTTGAAGAACGAGAATGAGGGGAACCACGTGAGTAGCGACGACCGGCGACGCGGCGCCGACCGATTGTACTAGAAGGTCGGCCGTGAACCAGCCGGTTTCGGTCCGGCCAGGTTCTGGTGTACTATCGATGGTTCCGGCCATCGATTCAGGAGTCTCACGTGAAAGCCGCGCGATCGCTCGGATTCGTGGTGTTCTGCGTCCTCGTGGCGGCCGCCATTGCCGTTCCGGCGGTGCGCGCGCAACGCGGCATTCCCGCCGCCCGGGACGCGCGCACGGCCGCGCTC
>JAICSD010000296.1 GCA_025937075.1 Vicinamibacteria bacterium
TCCTGTTCACGTTCGGGCTCGCACTCCTGACGGGCGTCGCGTTCGGTGTCGTCCCGGCGGTTCACGCGACGCGCAGCGTGCACGACGCGCTGAAGGAGGGAGGCCGCGGCGCGATTTCAACGCGGGCGAGCGGCCGTGTGCGTGCATCCCTCGTCATCGCCGAGATGGCCCTCGCGGTCATGCTGCTCGTGGGCGCGGGGCTCCTGATGCGCAGCTTCATCCGGCTGCAGGCGGTCGATCCGGGATTCAAGCCCGAGCAGACGCTGTCGTTCGAGCTGTCGCTGCCGGATACCCGCTACAAGGAGGACGAGGCGGTCATTGCGTTCTTCGATCGACTGATGCCGCGGCTCCGTGCGCTGCCCGGCGTCCGCGGCGCCGCCGCGGTGATGGGACTTCCGCTGAGCGGGATGCAGTTCAATATTTCGTTCGAGGTGGCCGGACGTCCTCCGGTGCCGCCCTCGCAGCAACCCTCCATGGAGGTGCGCGTCGCGACACCGGACTACTTCAGCACGATCGGCATTCCGCTCCTGCGCGGCCGCTTCTTCAGCGACGAGGACCGCATGGGGACACCGCAGGTCGTGCTCCTGACCGCAAGCGCGGCGCGCCAGTACTTTCCGGGTGAGGATCCGCTCGGCAAGACGATCAAGCTCGGATGGGGCCGAGGTCCGGGGAAACCGAAGGCCGGTGGCCGGGTCGTCGGCATCGTCGGCGACGTCAAGGATGCCGGTCTCGAGGAGCCCAATCCGGCGGAGATCTACCTGCCGCTGCGGCAATGGCCGGTGCACTCCATGAGCGTCGCGCTCGAGACGGCGATTCCGCCTTCGTCGCTCGCCGACGGTGTGCGACGCGAGGTGTATGCCGTCGATCCGAACCTGCCCGTCTCGAACGTGCGCACACTGGATCAGATCGTCGCGAAATCGATCTCGCAGCCGCGATTCTACGCGACGCTGCTGACCATCTTTGCGGGCGTCGCCCTGGCACTTGCGGCGATCGGGATCTTCGGCGTGCTGTCGTACGGCGTCTCGCAGCGCACGCGTGAGATCGGCATCAGAATGGCGCTGGGCGCACAGGAGCGCGCTGTCGTGGCACTCGTCGTGCGCCAGGCGCTCGTTCTGGTCGTGACGGGCGTGGCGGTCGGCATGGTGGCGGCGCTGCTGCTCTCGCAGACGTTGCGGAAGCTGCTCTTCTCGATTGAGCCGACCGATCCGGGTACGTTTGCCGCGGTCGCGGCTGTGCTGGTGATCGTGGCGCTCGTCGCCAGCTATCTGCCGGCGCGCCGCGCGACGCGCGTCGATCCCGTGGTCGCGCTGCGGGCGGAATGATTGCGTCCGCGCAACTAAGGTTGCGCGAACATTCCGCAGTAAGCTGATCCCGGTGCCGCTCTCCGCGTCCTTCTCCGCCCTGCGCTCGCGCAACTATCGTCTCTTCCTCAGCGGACAGCTCATTTCGCTCATCGGGACCTGGATGCAGACGGTCGCGCAAGCCTGGCTGATCTACCGCCTGACCGGTTCCGCGGCGCTGCTCGGCCTCATCGGGTTTGCCGGGCAGATTCCCGTGTTCGTGCTCGCGCCGCTCGGCGGCGTCGTTGCGGATCACGCCGACCGGCGCCGCGTCGTCATCGCCGCGCAGTCCTCGATGATGCTGCTCGCCTTCGTGCTCGCGCTGCTGACGCTCTCGCACACCGTTCGCGTCTGGCACCTGTTCTTTCTGGGATCTCTCCTGGGATTGTGCAACGCGTTCGACATTCCCGCGCGTCAGGCGTTCGTGATCGAGATGGTGGGACGCCGCGAGGACCTGCTGAACGCGATCGCGTTGAACTCGTCGATGGTCAACGGCGCACGCGTCGCGGGGCCAGCGGTGGCCGGCATCATCGTGGCCGCGCTCGGCGAGGGCTGGTGCTTTCTCCTGAACGCGCTCAGCTACATTGCGGTGATCAGCGCACTGGTGGCGATGCGGCTCGAGCCGCACGAACGTGAGCCTTCGTCGCTCTCCGCGTGGGAGCGGGTCGTGGAGGGCTTCGCGTTCGCGCTGAAGACGAGCCCGATCCGTGCGCTGCTGCTGTTGCTGGGGCTCGTGAGCCTCATGGGCATGCCGTACACCGTGCTGATGCCCATATTTGCGGATCGGATTCTTCATGGGGGCGCGAACGCCTATGGGCTGCTGCTGTCCGCATCCGGGCTGGGTGCGCTCTTCGGCGCGCTCTCGCTGACGTTCCGGCGAACGATCAGCGGGCTTGGGCGATGGGTCGCATTCTCGGCAACCGGCTTTGGCGTCACGCTGATGGTGTTCTCCGTCTCGCGCCACATGTGGCTCTCGCTTGCCCTGCTCGTGCCCGCAGGCTACTGCATGATGGTGGAGATGGCCTCGTCCAACACGCTGATTCAGTCGATGGTGCCCGACCGCCTTCGCGGACGCGTGATGGCGGTCTACTCGATGATGTTCATGGGCGTGGCGCCGTTCGGCGCGCTGCTCGCGGGCGCGCTCGCGACGCCGCTGGGCGCCCCGGCGACCGTGGCGATCGGCGGCGCCGCGTGCATCATCGGCGGCATCACGTTCGGCGTGCGGCTGCCGGCGCTCCGCGGTCCGGCGCGCGAGCTGATCATCGCGCAGCAGACGGCCGCCGGTTCGCCCGTCGAAGAGTCGGTCCGGGGGAGCGCATGATCGACCGGGGGGCTTCGCCCGGCCGGATCCCCCATCGCGCCGATGGCGCGGAAATGCAAGCCCAGCCGCTATACTAGAGGTTTGGTGGAATATCGTCTCAAGCAGTACGGCCTCCAGCAGGGAGCGCTCGAAATCGAGTACATCGAGGAGTTCTTCCTCGATTTTCCGCGCAAGAAGACCGCGCCGGAAGTCATCCAGCGGCTCGCGGATCGCGACCATCAGATCCTCATGGCGGAAGCGTCACTGCCCGACGATCCGGGAACGGTCGTGCCGGTCTCGTTCAAGGTCTCACACGAGCTGCGCGCGAACGAGCGCGATCCCAAGCTGGCGGATCTGGTCGCGCAGCTCGAGGACTGCGTTGATTTCGAGGAGCGCCGCGTCCTCTATCAGTGGATCGGCGGTACGCGGAAGGACTGGCGCGGCCAGGGACATTTCCGCGCGCTCACGGAAGAACAGGAAGTCTGGGCCCTTGCGAACGGGTTCGACGAGATCCTGATGAAGACGAAGAACCGGTTCTACGACATGCGCGCGACGCTCGCGCAGCTCCACTTCAACGTGATCCGGTTCGTGCCGCACCCCACCGACAACCGCGAATCGAAAGTCTTCATGAGCAAGCGCCTCGGCCAGCACGTCCTCGACACGCACCGCAGCCGCAGGCTCGTCACCAAGGCAGAAGGATAGTCAACGGCCGAGTGCGTGCGCGGCCGATGCGGCTCGCTCGACCTGCGACGCGAGCGTGTCGATCGCGTGCGCGACGATAGGGATGTAGCGGCGCGCTTCGTCCCACGACTTCTGTTCCATGCCCTCACGGATGCCCGGCAGCGTCTTGACGCCGTACCCGGTGTAAAAACCTGGCGCGTATGCCAGGTGCTTGAACCATTCGCGTCGCGGCAGTCCCTGGTCGTACTTGAAGGCGCGCTCGGAGGTGAAGAGCAGCCGGTTCAGCTCCGCGAGCGATGCGCGATCCGCCGGCTTCTCTTCGCTCGAGACGAGGTCGGCTGCGGCCGCATTGTACGCGTCCGCGGCCTTCTGCAAGTGGTCGATGGCGGTCCGCACCGGCTTCAGATCGAGCCCGGGTGCGTCGGACATTCCGGCGCGCAGCTTGTCAAGATCCTCGACGTAGCCGCGCAGCGTCCTCGCGGTTGCGGTGAACTCGAACGGCAGTACGTCGGCGTCGGCCAGGCGCAGGATCGCCGTCCCCATCACGCGCGACAGTTCGGTGCTGAATGCGAAGTCCGTATCGGAGAAGTGCGTATACCAGTAGAACGAGTCGTACGTCGAATGGTAGACGCCATTGCTGTTGCCGTCGCCGCCGAAGTCGATGTTCAGCGACGCGATGGCGAGGTGATCGAGAAACGCAGTGTAGTCCGAGCCCGAACCGAGCGCCTCGATCGGGAAATCCTTGCGCTCACGGAGCGTGCCCTTCTCATCGTCGGTCTTCGCCTGTTCGAGCGCGCGATCGAGCTTCGCCTGGAACAGGTTCTTGCCGCGTTTCGGATCCTGCAGATCGCGCAGCAGGTCGTTGACGAAGGCCTGCAGCGAATGCGATCCGGACGCGCTCAGCCAGCCTTTGCCCGTGCCATCGCTGTTGATGTAGGCGACAGCGTTCTTCGACAGTTCGTCCGCGTGCTTCTCGACCCATTCCGTCGATCCGAGCAGCCCCCATTCCTCGCCGTCCCACGACGCAAGGACGATCGTGCGCTTCGGTTTCCACCCGGTCTTGAGCAGCTCTCCGAAACCGCGCGCGGTCTCCAGCAGCACGGCGTTGCCGCTGGTCGGATCCGACGCGCCATTGACCCAGGCGTCGTGATGATTGCCGTGGATGATCCACTCGTCCGGGAAGTCGGTCCCGTCGATGCGTGCGATGACGTTGTACAGCGGGCGGACGCTCCAGTCGAAGGCGAGCTTCAGGTGAACCCTCGCCGGGCCAGGTCCGACGTGGTACGTGATCGGCAGCGCGCCGCGCCACGCTTCCGGCACGATCTTGCCCTTCAAGCTGCGCAGCAGAGGGAGCGCGTCGCCGTACGAAATCGGCAAGACGGGTATCTTCAGGATCGTTTGCGCCGTCGCGCGATCGCCGCGCGGCGCGCCAGGTTCAGACGCCCGTCCCGGCGAGAGCGGATCGCCCGGATAGATCGGCATGTCCATCACGCTCCCCCGCTGCACGCCGAATTCCGGCCGGTATGCGCCGGCCGGATACACGTCGCCCTGGTAGTAGCCGTCGTCGCGCGGATCGGAGTAGATGATGCAGCCGACCGCGCCGTGCTCGTTCGCGACCTTGGGCTTGATGCCGCGCCAGCTCCGCCCGTAGCGCGCGATGACGATCTTCCCCTTCACATCCACACCCAGCTTCGCGAGCTGTTCGTAATCGTCGGGGATGCCGTAGTTCACGTAGACGAGGTCAGCGGTGACGTCGCCGTCGGCGGAGTACGCGTTGAAAGGGGGCAACCCGCCGGCATCCGTCGAGTCCTTGTCCTCGCTGACGGGCGGCTCCTGCAGCTTCGCGACGTACTTTTCCGGCCCGACGAGCTCCAGCACGCGCTCCGTGGGGTACGGCATCAGCGCCTCGAACTGCTCGATTGAGGCGTTCAGGCCCCACGACTTGAACTGCGATAGAACATAGTCCGCGACCTTACGGCTCCCCGGACTCCCGGCGTGGTGCGGGGCTTCGGACATGATCCGCATGTATTCGCGGATGTTGTCGGGCTTGGACACACCGCTGAACGTCGACTCGGCCGCGCGTTCGGCGTCGGCGCTGGCGCGAAAAAAGCCCCGCGGCGCCTCGGCCGTCTGCGAATCGGCGGCAGGGGAGATGAGGATGATTAGGAGGATCGGCAGTAGGCGGCGGAGCGGGCGATACATGGCCGTCACTATACCCAATCCCGTCCTGTTGGTACACTGGAGGGATTGTGGGCATTCCCCAAAAGCTGCAGGACCTTCTCGACACGTTCGACATGTTTTCCGATCCTGCCGATCGGACCTCGATGCTGTTGAGTTATGCGGACCAATTCCAGGATGTGCCGAAAAACGTGGCCGTGAGGCCATTCGACTGCACACATCGCGTGCCGCAGTGCGAGTCCGACGCGTACGCCTGGGCGGTCAAGCGGCCCGACGACACGCTCGAGCTGTACTTCGCCGTCGAGAACCCCTCCGGCGTCTCGGCGAA
>JAICSD010000075.1 GCA_025937075.1 Vicinamibacteria bacterium
ACGAACGCCTCGACCTGGCCCTTGAAGTCGACGAGCGGCATGAACGCGCTTGGGTCGATCGCCAGCATAAAGGCGCCATCGTTGTGGCGGCCTTGGGGGTCAATACCGAAGCCGAGGCCCGGCAGTACTACGATCAACACCCGAAGGAATTCACCGATCCCGCATCGATTACGCTGCGTGAGATCGTCATCGACGTGCCCGCGCAGAAAGGGCAGCAGGGACAGGCCACGTTCAACGTCGGCCTGGACGATGCCGCGATGAAGAAGATCGAGGCGGCGCGCGGGCGGGTCGTGAAGGGCGAGGACTTCGCGAAGGTGGCGACGGACGTGTCCGACTCGTCGTCGAAGGCCAATGGCGGGCTGATCGGGCCGTTCGCGCGCGACGACATTTCGCCGCAGCTCCAGGAGATGCTCGACAAGATGAAGCCCGGCGATGTCACGCAGCCGCTCCGCACACCGCGCGGGTACCAGTTGCTGAAGCTCGAAGCGGTGAAGCCCGAGACGCTGCAGCCGTTCGATCACGTCCGCGATTTGATCGCCGACAAGGTTGCGGCCGCGCGGACGCAGACCGAGATGCGCAAGTTCCTCACGCGCCTCCGATCGCAGGCGCTGATCGAGTGGAAGAACGAGGAGCTGAAGAAGGCCTACGAGAAGCAGGTCGCCGCGGACGAAGCCGCGGTGGCCACATCTGGCAACTGATGTCCGCTGGCGGCGGCTCGCCGGCAAGTGCTGCATGGTACGCGGTCTGGACGCGTTCGCGCCACGAGCAGACCGTTCGCGACCAGATTGAGCGTAAGGGCTACGAAGCGTTTCTGCCGACGATTCCCCGCTGGAGCCGATGGAAGGATCGCCGGAAGAAGATCGACTGGCCGCTGTTTCCCGGCTACTGCTTCGTCCGGTTCGAAGGGCAGAATCGTCTTCCCATCCTGACCTGTTCCGGCGTGGTCACGATCGTATCGTTCAACGGGGACATCGCGCCGATTCCCGATCAGGAGATCGAGGGCATTCGCCGTCTCGTCGAAAGCGACCTGCAGTACGATCCCTGCCCGCTGATTCGCGAGGGCGCGAGGGTCGAAGTGATTCACGGCCCGTTGAAGGGCGTGACCGGACGTCTGACACGCAAGGGAGCGCACGCGCGTCTCGTCCTCGCGGTCGATCTGATCGGGCAGGCGGTCAGCGTGGAGGTCGACGCGGCCGATGTTCGGGCAGATTGAAATAGCGGCTGGAAACGCGCAACTAGAGTTCCGCGGACCGACATCATGAAAATTCGCGGCGTGACGCTCGACACGCCCTTCGCGCTTGCGCCGATGGCGGGCATGACCGACACGGCGTTCCGCCGCCTTGTCAAACGCAAGGGCGGATGCGGCCTCGTCGTCACCGAGATGGTCAGCTCCGAAGGCCTCGTCCGCGGAATCGATCGGACGCTCGAGTACGCGGAGTACACGGAGGAGGAGCGGCCCGTCTCGATTCAGATCTTCGGCGGCGATCCCGCGAAAATGGCAGCGGCGGCACAGATCGTCGAAGGCATCGGCGCGGACATCGTCGACGTGAACATGGGCTGTCCCGTGCCGAAGATTGCCAAGCACAGCGCCGGATGCAGCCTGATGCGCGAGCCGGAGCACGCGCAGGCGATCATCGACGCCATGGTGAAGGCCGTGCGCATTCCGGTGACCGTGAAGATGCGCGCCGGCTGGGACGATGGGCAGATCAATGCGCCGGAGCTGGCGAAGCGGGTGGCTGACGCGGGCGCGGCCGCCATCGCGGTTCACGGACGAACGGCGGCGCAATCGTACTCAGGGTCTTCCGATTGGGATCTCATCACGCGCGTCGCGCGCGGCGTCGGCGTGCCGGTCTTCGGCAGCGGCGATTGCATCGAACCATCGCAGCTGATCGAGCGCCTGAACACCGGCATCGGCGGCGTGCTCGTCGGGCGCGGGGCGCTGCGCAACCCGTGGATCTTTCAACAGGCGGCAGCGCTGGCGACGGGCGCTGGTCCGGCCGCGGCTCCTCCCGAAGCGCGCGGCCGTTTCCTGCTCGAGTACATCGAGCTGCTGCTGCACGAGCGGACGGGTGAAGCCGAGGGCTTCCGGCACGTCGCACCTGGCGGTCCGTCCGTCGCCTCACCGGCACGGGGGCACGATCGCTGGGTGATCAACAAGCTGCGCGCGCTGAATTCCTGGTACACGAAGGGAATTGAGAACGGCTCGCATCTGCGCGTCGCGATCAACGCCGCGGAGTCGATCCCTCAACTCCGCGAGATCATCGAAGATTTCTTTGCAGTGACATCAACGGCCGCCGCCTGATCCTCCTGAGCTTTGTGGTGAGCCGTCAGCCGTGACTACGGTCGCGCGTTGTGCGCGTTGTGCGCGACGATCGCCGCTGTCGCGCCGTTCAACGCCAACATCAACACGATCGCCCCGGCGCGATTCTTCTTCCACGCGCGTTCCGCAAAGAAGATGGTCGCAGCGCCCGCGGCTCCCTTGATTGCCAGCGTCCTTGCGCGTCCGCCTGACTCGAGGAGCGGGTTGGCCTCCGTTGCGCCTGCCGAGAGCGCACGGCGGGTGGAATAGACGTCGAGGGCCTGCAGCGTGGCATACGTGCCGTAGAGCGCCGGGAGGACTGCCGGGCGGCGATCCGCGTGATCCACGGCCCACGCGGGGATCTCGAGCGCTGTTTCTCTCGCCGCTTTCGAGATCGCACCCGAGATTGGCGCCTCTGGCCGCGGCGGGCCTTCCGCCCGCGCCGCGGTGGCGCCAACCATCACGAATGCCAGTGTCAGGCAACTGACGCACAGCATCGATCGATCCTGTTGCTTCCTCATGCACCGCTTCCCTAGCGGTGTCGATGCCATGCCCTCCGATCCATCAAAGGTCGCACCGTCAGCGGTTTAGGAGTGTCGTGGTGGAGCGCGGACTGCGCGGGTGCGCCGGCGGCGCACAGCACGTGTGCGGTCTGGGTTCTTCGGCTTTGTGGCTTCCGCCTTCAGGTCGAAGATTCGCCCTGCAGCAGCGACAGCGCCTCAGTCGCTTCGACGAGCTCGTAATCGTACGCGAGCGCGTTCGATGTCGCTGTGGTGAAGAGATGGCCGAGCGCCTGGTGAGCGGGCGCGCGCAGGTACTCCGTGAGCGCGCCGCGATCGCCGAATTCGAGCAGCAGTGCGAAATCGTAATTCGTCGTCATGAGCTGCTCGTACCCTGGCAAGCCGTGCGTGATTCGCCGGCCGATGCGGAAGCGGCGGATGCCCGGAATATCGTGTGCCGCCCGGATGAGCATCTGCGCCGCCCGTTCGCGGTCCGCGAACGGCAGATCCGTCCGCACCGACAGGAGCACGACGTGCGCAATCACTCGTCGTCTTTCTTCTTGTGGGGCGGCTTCGCAGGGACGCCATTTCGCCTGACGCGCGCCGCGAACCGCTTCCGCCGCACGTCGCGCGGCACCTTGAAGCGATCGCGCGGATCGCGATGCTGGCCGCCGGGGCGCCAGCCGCGCCCGGGCTCTCCAGGTCCTCGGCGCTCGCGCCGGTCGCCCGTTCTGCGCTTCTCCGGCCGCGTCGCACGTTGCCGGAAGAGCGCCTCGCGTGCTTCTTCCGGAGACGCCCAGAGCCTGCCGCGCGCGAACCACATGAGCACGGCGTCGGGGTGCTTGGACTGCAGCTGCTTCAGCGTCGGCAGCAACTCGTCGCGCGTGGCCGCGCGAAACGAGGTTGGCGCGTTGCCATAGATGATCGTCCAGAAGGCGTGTCGGGGCGGCATGCGGGCGCTAGGCTTCCGGCTGACGGTCGAGCCGTTTCAACTTCTCGATGAGCGTCGTGCGCTTCAGATTCAGGAGGCGCGCCGCACGCACCTTGTTGCCCTGCGTCCGCTCGAGCGAGCGCTTGATCAAGGTCAGCTCGATGCCTTCCATGTACCGTTCGAGATCGATCCCCTCGTCGGGAAACCATTCGTCGGTTCCGTCGCCGGTATTCGGCAGCGCCTGCACCTCGGGTCCGAGATCGCCAATCTCAATCTGCGCGCGCCCCTGACTGAACGTGAGCGCGCGCTCGACGACGTTCTCGAGCTGACGGACGTTGCCCGGCCACGAGTACGCCATCAGCCGCCGCATCGCCTCCTGCGACATCGTCACCGTCCGCGGCGGCACGTACTCGGCGCCGAGCTTCTGCAGGAAATGCTGCACGAGCAGCGGAATGTCTTCGCGGCGCTCGCGCAGGGGCGGAAGCTGGACCGGAATCACATTGAGACGGTAGTACAAATCTTCGCGGAACGAGCCGTCCGCGACCATCTTCGACAGGTCCGAGTGGGTCGCGGCGATGATGCGGACGTCGATCTTCACGGTATGTGAGTCGCCCACGCGCTCGAATTCGCGCTCCTGCAGGACACGCAGGAGCTTCGCCTGGAGCGCAGGGCTCATGGTCGCGACCTCGTCGAGGAAGAGCGTTCCCTTGTGCGCCTGCTCGAGCCGCCCCTGCCGGGCGCCGACCGCGCCGGTGAATGCGCCGCGGACGTGCCCGAACAGCTCCGCTTCGAGCAGCGTTTCCGGAATCGCGCTGCAGTTGATCGCGACGAACCTGTTCGCGCGCCGGGAGCTGTTGTGATGGATCGCGCGCGCGGCGAGCTCCTTGCCCGTTCCCGTTTCGCCCGTGATGAGGACCGTGCTCGACGTGCCGGCCACGGTCTCGAGCAGTTGAAACAGGTTGCGCATCGCGCGGCTGCGCCCGACGAGACCGTCGATGCGATAGCGTTCCTCGAGCTGCGATCGCAGGTACGCGTTCTCCGAGCGGAGCCGCCGCTGCTCGAGCGCGGAGCGCAGCACGTGCAGCAGCGCGTCGAACTGGAACGGCTTCGTGATGAAGTCCGCCGCGCCCTGCTTGATCGCGTCGACGGCGTCCTTCACGGTGCCGAAGCCGGTGATGATGATCGCGATGATGTCGGGATACCGCTCGAGCGCCGCGTCGAGGACGGCCCGGCCGTCGAGCCCGGGCAGCCGGAGGTCTGTGATGATGATGTCGAACGCGAAGTCCGCGAGGCGCGCAACGGCGTCCTCGCCGCTCGACGCCTGCTCCACCAGGAAGCCGTGATCCGCCAGCCGCTCCGCGATGGCTTCCCGCAGTGCGGCCTCGTCGTCGACGAGGAGCAGATGTTTCGCGTTTTCAGCCATTTACTCGGCGGCGGTATTTTGACACCCGCGGGAAACGCGGTCAATCGCCGCCGCTCTCTACAGGCACCGCTCGGCTGCTCCGATAACATCCACGAATCACGAGCGTCACCCGCCACTGCGGGGGGGCGCGAGCAGGCAGGCGGCGCCCGCCGCCGAAGGCGAGCGGCCAGGTGGCCGAAGCAGAGATGATGATTGATCGCAAGACGATTTCGATCATGAAGGCGTGCGAGCTCGTCGGCGTCAGCCGCCGCACCATCTACAACTGGATCGCGAGCGGAAAGGTCGAATACGTGCGGACCGCTGGCGGCTCGGTGCGGATCTTCGTCGACACGCTCTGGCGCGAGCCCGGGCGCGCCGATCATCTGCCGCGCCAGGAAGCCTCATGATTCCGGCGGTTGGTAACGAGGTTCGCGGGAACAGCGATCCGCGCGACCTCGGCATGCTCTTCCATCGGCTGAACAATCAGCTTGGAATCATCCTGGCGAACGCGGAACTGCTCGAGGCGAAGTCCGCCGACGAGATGGGCCGCGCGCGCGCGTCGCAAGTCGTGTCCAGCGTGCTGGACGCGATGACCACCGCCCGCGAGATCCGCCTCCGCTCCCACGTCTGACCTGCGCGGGGCCTGACCCGCCACTGGGGTCTGACCCCGGAGGGTCAGAGTACGGGGTCTGACCCCGTCTAGCGCGGGTCGGAGCCGCGATACTCACGATCACAAAATCGAAATCCGGTCACAGGATTGACAGCGACGATCGGCGACTGCCAAAAAATTGACGCCGTTTTCGCTCTCTTATCTGCGCTGTCCTGCCCGCGCGTGCACAGGTCAACTCACAACTAACTGCCTCTGCACCATCAACTTACAATCACGCAGCTCATCCGGCCTGTCACTTCTGTGCTTTCGTTTCGATTCTGGTACCAGCGTTGCGGTTGGGGCGCCTCGCCAACACAAGGAGCCCCATGCATCGTCAGCCTCTCGTCGCCCGTCAGCGTGAACGAATTGCCGCCGGCCTGCCGTTCGTAGAGTCGCTCGCCCGGCGTGTCGCGTCCTCGATGCCGCATTCCATCGAGCTGGGGGATCTGGTCCAGGACGGCATGCTCGGTCTGATCGACGCCGCATACCGGTTCGACGAGGCCCGGGGCATCAAGTTCGAGACATTCGCGGAGCGCCGCGTGCGCGGCGCCATGATCGACGCCCTCCGGCGCGACGCCTGGCCGCGCGGCGTGCGGAGGCAGCGTCGCGAGCTCGAGGCCGCCCGCGAGGAGCTGCGCCGCGAGCTGGGCGCCGAGCCCTCGCTCGCCGACCTGGCGGCGCGCGTCGGTTCCGACGAAGCGCGTCTCGGCCGGACGATCGTCCGCATCAACACCATCGAATCGACGTCGCCGCTCTCCGCCGGGGAGAACCTCGACGGCTCGACGCTGCCGGCCGCGCTGGTGCCATCAGAGCCGCCGTCTCCGGATCGCTCGTACGAGGAACGCGAGGTCCGCGATCGCATCCGCGCCGCCATCGCGTCGCTGCCGCCGCGCGAACGCAAGGTCGTCGCCCTCTACTACTATGGCGAGGCGACGATGAAGCAGATTGGCGCGGAGATTGGGGTCAACGAGTCGCGCGTCTCGCAGCTCCACGCGCGTGCGATTCAGCGGCTGCGCAAGGCGCTCGGCTCCGACGGCGATGATGCGCGCGCGCTGCGTCCGGCGATTCTCTCCTTCGAGCAGACGATGAAGCGGTTGAAGATGGCGAAGTCGGAGATGAAACCCGCGCCGGTCCGGACGCCTGCGTCGGGGGTCGTCCTCGCGTACAAGGCGCCCGCCGCGAAAACGCCGACCGTTCGGCCTGCGGCCAAGCCGGCGGGACGCCGTATCGCCGCCGTGCGATAGCCGCGATGTGCAGGCCGGGTCTCTGAGACCCGGCATCGGCCATCAGAGAAGGATGTCCCGCGCCGTTCTGAGCAGATCCCTGAGGCGGAACGGCTTCGCGAGCCAGCGGCAGCCCGTCTCCTCGAGGAATCGCTCCGCATCCGTGCCCGCAACGTCGCCGGTGACGAACAGGACGCGCCGCGTCAGATCGGGCGCGTCTCGCTCGAGCGTGCGGTAGAACGTCATCCCGTCCACGCGCGGCATCTTCAAATCGCAGATGATCAGATCGTACGAGCGGCGCTGCGTCTGCTGCAGCGCCTCCTCGCCATCACCCGCGCGATCGACGACATAGCCTGCATCGACGAGCGATTCGGCGACCGCCGCGCCGAGCGCCGCTTCATCTTCGACGACCAGCACCACGGATCCCTTCGTCGTGTCCTCGTGCCGATCGGCTGGCCGCGGCAGCGACGGCTTCACGGGTCCGTCGCCCACGGGCAGCGCGACGTAAAACGACGCGCCGCGTCCGGGCTCCGATTTCACGCTGATCCTGCCGCCGTGCTCCTGCACGATCGCGTACGCGACGGTCAGGCCCAGTCCCGTGCCCTTGCCGACTTCCTTCGTCGTGAAAAACGGATCGAAGATGCGCGGCTGCACATCTTCCGGCACACCAGGCCCATCGTCGTTCACTTCGAGGACGACGGCATCAGCGTCGATGTCGTGCCAGGTGCGAAGGATCAGCGTTCCGCGGCCGTTGACGTTGAGCATCGCCTGTTCGGCGTTGATGATCAGATTCAGGAGCACCTGCTGAATCTGGTGCGGGTCGGCGAACACGAGGGGCAGTCCGGCAGGCAGCGCCTCGAGGATGTTGATGTTGCTCAGGCGCTGTTCGTACGAGCGGAGCGCGATCGTCTCGCGGACGACCTGATTGAGGTCCACCATCGCGCGCGTGGTGTGTCGCTTGCGCGCAAACGTCAGGAGGTTGCGGACGATCTTCGCGGCGCGCTCGGATTCGCTGAGGATCGTTTCGAGACCGCGGCGCGTCGGTTCGTCGACGGGCCGCTGCGACAGCCGCTCGGCCCACATCAGGATCGTCGCGAGCGGGTTGTTCAGCTCGTGCGCGACGCCGGAGATCGTCTGCCCGAGCGCGGCGAGCTTCTCCGCCTGCAGCAGCTGATGGTAGAGATCGCGTGCCTGATCTTCGAGGCGCTTGCGTTCCGTGACGTCGCGCATCAGCGCGTCGACGCGGAGCCGGCCGGCCTCGTCGCGCTCGGCATGGGCCGTCACTTCGACCCAGATCGGCACGCGATCCTCGCGCCGCAGGCGCATGACGTAATCGGTGACGGCGCCGTCGCGCTCGAGGCACTCGAGAAAGCCGGCACGCGCCTGCGGATCGACGAAGCGTTCGGGCGCGAACGGCAGCAGGTACTCCTGCGGTGTTTCGACCGCGAGGCCGAAAATCAGCTTCAGGTGTGGATTTGCCGAGAGCGTGGCGCTCTCTGGACCGGAAATCGTGCCGATGTACACGCCCTCATGGACCGCTTCGAAGAGCCGCGCGAACGCCAGGCCCGCGTCCGAGAGCTCGGGGGTCATCGCCCTCGCGCGACTGGCGGCGTCGGGGTCATCGTGGGGAACGAGGATCGATACTTGGCTTCGATTGCGGCTCGGATGTCCGCGATTCCTGCTCCTGCCGAGTGCATCTGCATCGCGTCACGCGCGACGTCGAGGCAGACCGCTCAACCGACGCCGTGCGGTTCCCACGCCGTCGGACGTCCGCGCGCGTCGCGGGCCGCCACGAAGCAGTCGTCGTTGTGGCGATGGCCGCGCGATTCGCAGCCGCAGAAGCACGGCACGTGACTGAGCACTTCGGGGTGCCTCGCGGCGAACGCGTAGACGGCCCGTACGACTTCCATCGGCCTCGCGGGTGCGAACGGCGTGATCGGCAGCGCCGGAATGTCGGCGTCCGTCAGCTCGATTGCGTGCTGCGGCGCGTTGGCCCCGGTCCGCGTCGGCGCGGGAGCCGCTTCGGGTGCGCTCGGCTGCTGTCCGGCTGCCGCGGCCTCGGGCTGCGAGGGTGGTGCCTGTGCCGGCGACGCCGAGGGCGAGCTGCAGCCGCCAAGCGACGCGAACAGCACCGCGGCCGCGAGTCCACACGAGATTCCGGCCCTCGACATGGGCCAATCTTAGCATCGATAATCGGGTCCCATGTTCGATCCCGCACTGCTGCAAGGGCGCGTTGCCGTGATCACGGGCGGCGGCACCGGCATCGGGCTCGCGATTGCACGCAGGCTGGGCACGCTCGGCGCCCGCATCGTAATTGCCAGCCGACAGGCGGAGCACCTCGAGCACGGCTGCGCTGCGCTTCGCGAGTCGGGCGTCGACGCGCTTGCGGCGCAGCTCGACGTCCGCAAGCCGGAGCAGATCGACGAGATGATCGAGCGGACCGTCAGGCATTTCGGCGGCCTCGACATCCTGATCAACAACGCCGCCGGTAACTTCGTCTGTCGTGCGGAGGATCTGTCGCCGAACGGATGGAACGCGGTCGTGTCCATCGTCCTCAACGGGAGCTTCTACTGCGCGCGCGCGGTCGGCCAGTACATGATCGCCGCGCGCCGCGGCGGATCCATCGTGTCGATCCTTGCGAACTACATCTGGACGGGCAGCCCCGGGACGATCCATTCAGCGGCGGCCAAAGCTGGTGTGATGTCGATGACGCAGACGCTCGCCGTCGAATGGGCGACGCACGGGATTCGCGTGAACGCCGTCGCGCCCGGACCGATCGAGTCCCCGGGCGCCGCACGGCAGCTCTGGAGCTCGCAGGCGGACGTCGATCGCATCACCGCGATGGTGCCGCTCGGGCGCTGGGGAAAACCGGAGGAGGTGGCGAACGCTGTCGCATTTCTCGTCTCGCCTCTCGCCTCGTTCATCACCGGCGAGGTGCTCACGATCGACGGCGGCGCTCGTTTGAGCGCCGGATCCTTCGGATTCGTCCACTCAGGGTCGAATCCGCGCTCCTGACAAATCTGCCACGCAGTAGAAGTTGTCTCCGCGGCAGACGCCTGTCTGCGCTGGGGATGCAGAACCGGTGCGCGGAGCTACGTAGTCAGCGACGTTTGCCTGGGCCCGCGCGGCGGCTGGCCCGTTGGCCTACATAGGGTTCCCGACCGGCCACACCTTCCGCGGTGCTATTGCCGAGCTCGGGCACGGCGACTGCACAATTCGCCGCCGTCTCCCTCTCGTCAACTTGGAGCTTTCGCGCTCGCCGAGCGCGCCCGAGGCAGGTATGTACCGGACTCGATACCGGAGGTTCGTCTTCGCGACGGTGTTCGCCGCGTCCGCGTTTGCACTCCTTCGGGGAGCAGCCCCGCAGGTCGACACGGGCACCTGGCGCGCGACCGGTCCGCTCGGTTCCGCGCGGGCAGGCGCTGCTTCAGCGCTGCTGCCGGACGGAACCCTGCTCGTCACCGGCGGCGCTGGTCCGGACGGCACCCTCTCCACGACGGAGGTGCTCGGCTCGAGTGGCGCCTTCTCACCGGCTGCTTCGATGAACGCCGCGCGATCCGATCACGGGGCAGTGGCACTCAGCGATGGCCGTGTGCTCGTGGTTGGCGGGCGCAACGCAGACAATGCGCTCGCCAGCGCCGAAATCTACTCCGACGGTGAATGGTTTCCCGCTGGCGATCTGACAGACGCACGCTGGGGCCACACGACCACGTTGCTAGCCGACGGACGCGTGCTGATCGCCGGTGGGGAGAACGGCGCGGGCGTCCTCGCGAGCGTGGAGCTGTTCGATCCCTACGCCGACACGTTCTCAGTAATCGGCACGCTGTCATCGCCACGCAAAGGTCATGCGGCGGCGCGGCTCGCCGATGGGCGCGTCTTGATCGCCGGCGGCTTCAGCGGCGACGCGGTGCTTGCGTCGATCGACGTCTTCGATCCTGAAACGGAATCCATCGCGCCTCTCGGCCTTTCGCTCGGTTCGCCGCGCGCAGGTCTCTCCGCTACAACGCTGCTCGATGGCCGGGTGTTGCTCGTCGGCGGCAACGACGGTTCGGACGACCTCGCGACGTCAGAAGTATTCGACGCGGCAACCGGCACGATCACCGCGGGTCCGTCATCGGCCGTTGGGCGCCGCGATCATGAAGCCTTTTTGCTACCCAACAACAATGCAGTGCTCGTCGTCGGGGGCGCAACCGCGGATGGCCTGAACGCATCGGCGACGTTGTATCTGCCGTGGTTGAATCAGTTCTGGCCGACCGCCGCACCCGCGGCATCTCGATACCGAGCGACGGGCTCCGCACTCTCTACGGAGAGTTACGGGGTGGCGCCGGACGGCGCAGGCGTGCTCGCGGTAGTGGGTGGAGAAGGGCAGAGCAGCTCGGAGCTGTATGGATTCGCAACCATCAGCGTTGACAAGAACGACTACTCGCCTGGCGAGACGGTCTACGTCTCCGGCCGCGGTTGGCAGCCGGGCGATGTCACGTTCGAGCTGCGTGAAGTGGTCGCGGAGCACACGGCGCGGCTCTTTACGCTCACGGCCGACGAGCACGGCGTGATTCCGACGCAGGCACTGTTTCTCGTAGAGCAGCACCATTTGGGCGTGCGGTTCTACCTGACGGCGCGTGATGCGGCGTCGCAGGCGCAGATCACGTTTACGGACGGCAATGCGACGTCGGTGTCCGGCACTGTCGTGAGTAGTGCTTCCGGAAATCCGCCGATTTCTGGCGCGACGATTACATGCTCCTCCGGCTGCAACGCGACGCCTGCGCCGAGCACCGCTTCCGGTCCGAGCGGTGGGTACGTTTTCGATAACACGACTACGAAGCTCAGCTTCAACACTAACGGTCCCGTCACACTGCAGCTGACGGCGTCGAAGACCGGCTTCGCATCTCAGACGATCACTCTTGCAAACGTGAACACCGGCGCGATCATCACAGGAGCAAACTTCACGCTTGCTCCGGCAGTAGCGAACACGACGGTCACCGCCTCTTTCGCATCTGGGACATACGGTGGCTCGACAACTCTCTCTGCGAGGTTGACCTCTGGGACATCCGGCGTCAGTGGCAAGATTCTCACGTTCTCACTCAACGGCACGTCTGTTGGTACTGCAATCACGAATGGCGCCGGGACGGCCACGCTCGATAGTGTGAGCCTCAGCGGCATTACCGCAGGAACGTATACCGGAGGTGTCCGTGTGAGCTTCGCCGGGGACTCGGGATTCTCGGCAAGCAACGGGATCGCCAGCCTCACGGTGAACGCGCTCAGCGTCAATCTGACAGGCACGCGCACCTACGATGGCACATCAACCGCGGCGGCAAGCATTCTGTCCGTCGTGAACATTGTCGGAAGCGACGCGGTAACGGTGACGTCAGGAAATGCCGCGCTGTCCGGCAAAGATAGCGGCACGCGAACCATCACCTCGGTCGCAGGCTTGACTCTGGGCGGTGCGAATGCGGCGAATTACACGTTGACCGGTGCGTCCGGGACGGTGACGATCACCGCACGGCCCGTCGCCTTCACAGGCACACGCGGCTACGACGGTACGGCGGATGCGACAGCGAGCATTTTGACGATCTCGAATGCGGCCGCCGGCGACACGGTGAACGTCGCGTCAGGGACCGCGACCCTCGCGAGCAAGACCGCTGGCGCACAGGCGATCACGAACGTCGGGACACTGGCGTTGGGTGACAACGGGAGCGGCAACTACACCCTGAGTGGCGCATCAGGGACGGTCACGATTACCGCGCGCGCCGTCACGTTAACGGGCACGCGAGCGTAT
>JAICSD010000074.1 GCA_025937075.1 Vicinamibacteria bacterium
TGCGCTCGATGCAACGCTGACCTACCGTGGCGACTTTTCTCCTGTCTCGTACAAGGTTCAGGGCAGGAGCTATCGCTATTTCCGGGTCGATTCATCGGTCGACTCGATCGCGGAGGCGCGTCCGGCGTTTCCCATCGACGGCATGGCGCCGCTGGTCGTCCAGGAACTGCTGATCCGGTATTGGTTGACGCACGGGAAGCCGTCCACGATCGGCGCGCTTCCGTCGGGCGATCCGATTCACATCGCCGAACTCCCGATCAGTCCCACCGCGAGCGGTATCGCGGTATCACTGCGGCATTTCGTGGTCGAGGGCGTCATCTGGGGCCGCGAACACGTCTGGCTCGATCGCAGCAATTTGCGGCTGAGATCGATCACCACGACAGCGGGCGTGCTGCCGTTCGAGGGCATCGATGGTGATCTGCCTTCCGAGGTCGGTTCGCAGTGGGCGCCGATGTTCGCGGCGCTCGCAGCCATGTCGGACCTCGCGCCCGACGCACCGACGTCGAAGCCTCAGCCCATACGGCAGGACACCTTCGCGCTGGTTGGCGGCCGGCTGATCGACGGAACGGGCGCCGCCCCGATCGAGGACGCGACGGTGGTGGTGCGGCACGGGCGGATTATCGCGGCGGGCCCGCGCGCGAGCGTCCGCATCCTGCCTGGGGTCCCCGTCGTCGATGTCAGTGGCAAGTCCATACTGCCGGGGCTCTGGGACATGCACGCGCACGTCGGCCAGCCTGAATGGGGGCCGGCGTACCTCGCCGAAGGCGTGACCACGATCCGCGACATGGGCGGGTACATGGGCATGCTGCTCGCGCTGCGCGACGCGTGGAGCCGGCGTGGTGCCCAACACGCGCTGGGACCGCGGCTGCTGACGGCAGGGCTGATCGACGGCCCGGGGCCGGACTCGTTTGGAAGCGTCACGGCCGCCAACCCGGACGAGGGCCGTGCCGAAGTGCGCAACTACCGCCAGAACTCGTTCAACGAGATCAAGCTGTACAACCTGCTCGATCGTCCGACGACGAAGGCGATCATCGATGCGGCGCACGGCGACGGGATGAAGGTGACGGGCCACATCCCGAACGGCCTCACCCTGCGCGATGTCGTCGAGATGGGGATCGACCAGGTCGCGCATCTGGTCGTGCGCGACACGCCGGGCACGCCGCAATTCGCCGCGACGGTGGCGATGCTGAAGGAGCACGGAACGGTGCTGGATCCCACGCTGTCGTGGAACGAGCTGCTCGGGCGCAGCGCGCAGACGCCGATCGACAGCTTCCAACCCGGCATCACCCGCGTACCGCCCCCGCTCCGACGGCTGCTCGAAGGCGCCAACGGCGGGTCCGTGACGCCGGAGCAGGCGCACGCGCGTCTCGCGCGTCAACTCGCCATCGTCAAGGGACTTTACGATGCGGGCATCCCGTTCGTCGCCGGCACGGACAAAGGGGTGCCGGGCGCGAGCGTGCAGCGCGAGATCGAGCTGTATGTCCAGGCCGGACTCCCTCCGATCGACGCCATTCGGGCCGCGACCGCCGTCCCCGCGCGCGTCATGGGACTGCAACACGACACCGGCACGATCGCTCCCGGCCTCCGCGCCGATCTCATCGTCGTCGACGGCAATCCGCTCGACCGGATCTCAGATTTGCGGAAGGTAACCATGGTCTCGGCCGCAGGCCGCCTGTATGACACCGCGGCGCTCTGGCGCGCCGCCGGATTCAGCAACTAGCCCTCGCCCCTCCCGCGTCGCGCCTCGCGCCTCGCGCATATACTCATCGCGTGGGTATCAAGGACACTCTCCTACCCGAATTCGATCACGAGATGGGAACGACGCGCCGTCTGTTCGAGCGCGTGCCGGCCGCTGATTTCGGCTGGGCGCCGCACGAGAAGTCTCGCACGCTCGGCGAGCTGGTCGCGCACATCGCCAACATGCCGCACTGGGCGCAGATCGCCTGCGAGACGTCTGAGTTCGATGTCGCTGCTGCGGGCGACGCGGCGCGTCCGGCCGCGCCGAAATCCGTCGCGGAGCTGCTGCAGCGGTTCGACGGGAACGTGTCTGCCGCGCGCGCACGGCTCGCTGACCAGACCGACGCGTCGCTCGCGGCGCCGTGGACGTTGACGCAGGGCACGTATCAAATCTTCACGATGCCGAAGTCCGCCGTCCTGCGCGGCTTCGTGCTCAGCCATCTCATCCATCACCGCGGACAACTGACGGTCTATCTGCGCCTTCGCGACGTGCCGCTGCCGGCGATCTACGGTCCGACCGCCGACGAATGATCGCGCGCTTCGCGAGGCGCGTACTGCTCGCTCTCGCGTTCGTCCTGCTCGCGACCGCCAACAGCGCCGGATACCGTTACGCGGCGTCGGATCAGGCGTTTTACATCCCGGCGGTCCTGCGCCATCTGGACCCGACGCTGTTTCCAGCGGATGCGCCGCTCATCGACTCCCAGGCGCGGCTCACGGTCGTGGACGAGGCGATCGCGGCAGTGGTGCGGGTCACCGGAATCCCGCTGCCTTATTTGTTCGTTGGCCTCTACGTCGCGACCCTGTGTTTGCTGCTCGCCGGCGCCGTCCGCGTGGGCGGGCACTTTTTCTCTGAGCGGTGGACGCTTGTCGCGCTTGCGGTGGCGCTCACGCTTCGGCACGCGATCGCCAAGACTGGCGCGAACACGCTCGAGGGCTACTTCCATCCGCGCGAGCTTGCGTTTGCCGCGTCGGTGTGGGCGGTCGCCTGCTGGATCGAGCGGCGACACCTCTGGTGCATCGCGCTCCTCGCCGCCGCGGCGGCGATCCATTCGACCACGGCGCTGTGGTTCATCGTTCTGATTGGATCGGCGGCAGTCGTCCGCCAGCGTCTGTCCTGGAGGGGCATCTGCCTGATCGCCGGCGTGATCATCGGGCTCGGTGCAGTCGTCGCCACCGTCGGGCCACTTGCGAATCGCCTGGTTCGAATGGATCCGGCCTGGCTGGCCGTGATCGCCGAAAAGGATTACCTGTTCCCGCCTGGCTGGCCGGCGGACGCGTGGATCACCAACCTGATTCCGATCGCGGTCATCCTGGCGTGCTGGAAGATGAGGCGCTCGTCCGGGCAAACGTTCGATGGCGAGCCCGCGCTGGTGGCTGGCGCAGTCGTGCTGGTGCTCGTGTTCTTCCTGTGGCTGCCATTCGACGCGGCGCGGGTTGCGCTGGCCGTGCAGCTCCAGGTGGGCCGTCTCTTCTGGCTGCTGGATTTTCTAGGAACGATTTATCTGGTCTGGGCGTTGGCCGAGTGGCAGGGTCTGACCCCAGATGTACGGACGACTCCCCCAAATGGGGTCAGACCCCAATTATGGCATCGTCGCGCGAAATCGGGGTCAGACCCCAGACGCCGGCGCGCGCGGGCGGTTGCCGTTGGGCTGATCGCGCTGTCAGCCGCGCGCGGGGGGTATTCGATGCTCGGTCCGTTTCACGACCGTGCGCTCTTCGCCATCCACATCGCGAACGACGATTGGCGCGATGCGATGACGTGGGCGCGGTCGACGCCCCCGTCGTCCAACTGGCTGGCCGACCCGATGCACGCCGCACGATACGGGTCGAGCGTGCGCGCGGCGGGACAGCGGGACGTCTTTCTGGAAGAAATCAAGGACACGGCCATTGCGATGTACGATCGGGGAATTGCGATGCGCGTCGCCGACCGCGAGCGTGCGCTGGCCGAACACCCGTGGGACACGGCCGATGGCGCTCGGGCGCTGGCACAGGCGTACGGACTCGACTATCTCGTGATCGATCGGCCGCTGCCGCTCGTCGAGGCGCATCGCTCGGGCTCTCTCCACATCTATCGCCTTCGCTGACGTGATCGACGCGTACATACCCCGCCGCGGATTTCGGTCCGGGCACTGGATGACGATCTACTGCTGGGCCGCGCCCCGGCAGCTGCCGCTCCCCGATCCGGAGGAGCGGCTGTTCCAGGTCACCTCCGACACCCAGGTGCTGGCGCACTGCTATTGGCAGGCCGAACGGGCGTCGCGAACGACGCTGCTCGCGCTGCACGGGCTCGAGGGGTCGAGCACGGCGCACTACATGAGGGGCATGGCGCACAAGGGGCTCGCGGCCGGCCTCAACGTCGTCCTCCTGAACCAGCGCAACTGCGGCGGAACCGAGCACCTGGGCCCCGGGTTGTATCACTCAGGCCTGACGGAAGACGCCGTGTTCGTCATGCGCGCGCTCGCCCGCGATGGGCTGACCCGTGTCGTCGTCGGCGGATATTCGCTCGGCGGAAACCTTGCGCTGAAACTCGCAGGCGAGCACACGCCGGAGACGCTGCCCTCGCTGAAAGGCGTCTGCGCAGTGTCGCCGGTCCTCGACCTCGACGCGTGCGTCCGCGCGCTGGAGCGGCGGTCGAACGTGATCTACCAGTGGAATTTCGTGCGCAACCTCAAGGCACGCATGCGGCGCAAGGACGCCTGTTTCCCGCGAGGCTTCGATCTGTCGCGCCTGCCGCTGATTCACAGCGTCCGCGCGTTCGACGGAGCCTACACGGCCCCGCATTTCGGATTCGGGAGCGCGGAAGAATATTACTTTCGCGCGTCAGCCCTCAGGGTCGCCTCGCGGATTCGAGTGCCCACGCTCATCATCACCGCAAAGGACGACCCGTTCGTGCCGACCGAGCCGTTCGCAGATCCCGCCTTGACCTCGAATCCGAACATCAGGTTGGTCGTGACCGAACACGGCGGGCACTGCGGGTTTCTGAGTCCGCCAAACGGGGCGGGAGACGACGGGTACTGGGCGGAGCGCGCGATCGTGGACTTCGCTGTCAAATGCGGAGTGAGGCGTGCGGAGTGAGGCGTGCGGCGTGCGGAATGCGGCGTGCGGCGTGCGGCGCGCGGCGTGCGGCGTGCGGCGTGCGGCGTGCGGAGTGGCGTGTGGGGGGCGGACTTGAGGATGTGCGGGCGGAAGTGGACACGCGTCGACGGGTGCCGCTACGATTTGCGGAATGCCTGTGTTCGTCGGCACCTCCGGCTACAACTACCCCGAATGGCGAGGGAGCTTTTATCCCGAGAAATTCCCGACGGGGAAGATGCTGGCGTATTACGCCGAGCGGTTCAACAGCGTCGAAGTGAATTACACGTTCTACAAGATCCCCACGGCCGCTCTGCTCGAGGGGTGGTCGGCCCAGACACCCGAGGGTTTCACGTTCACCTTGAAGGCCCCCAGGCGCATCACGCACGATTCGAGGTTGCGCCGGTGCGAGGAGCTCACCCGGACCTTCTGTCAGACCGCCCAGACGCTCGGCCCGAAGCTCGGCGCGCTCCTGTTTCAGCTGCCGCCGACGTTCAAGCGTGACGATGCCGTCCTGCTGGAATTTCTGGAACTGCTGCCGAAGGGTACGCGCGCGGCGTTCGAATTTCGCCATGCTTCATGGCTTGAAACGCCCGTGTTCGAGCGCCTGCGCGCACACAATGTCGCGCTCTGCATTGCCGACAGCGAGAAGATGAGTACGCCGGTTGTGACGACCGCAGATTACACGTATTTTCGATTGCGCGACGAGGGCTATCAACCTGACGACATTGCCCGCTGGGCCGCGACCGTGCGCGAAACGTCAGACGGTCATGAGGCGTTCGTGTATTTCAAGCACGAAGAGGAAGGCAAAGGCCCCGCGTTTGCGAAGATGCTCGTCGAGGCGCTGACGCCCTGACGTTTCCTTCCGCAAGCCGCACGCCCCACGCCGCACGCCGCACGCCGCATTTCGCATTAAACTCCCGCCATGCGTTTTCACCGTGCCATCGTTGTCCTTGCGTCCGTGTGCGCGATCGGGTCCGGCGTGTCCGCCCAGGATGCGTCGAAGCCCTCGGCCGACAGCCCGAAAGAATTCAAAGCTCTCAAATATCGCAACATCGGACCCGCCGCAGGCGGGCGCGTCTCGCGTGCGGTCGGCGTTCCCGGCAACCCGCTGATCTACTACGCCGCGACCGCGTCCGGTGGCGTCTGGATGAGCAGCGATGGGGGCACGAAATGGCAATCCATCTTCGACGATCAGCCGATCTCGTCGATCGGATCGATTGCCGTCGCGCCGAGCGATCCCAACGTCGTTTACGTCGGCTCCGGCGAAGCCAATATCCGCGGCAATGTCGCGGACGGCAACGGCATCTACAAGTCCGTGGACGGCGGCAAGACATGGACGCACGTCTGGACGCAGGTCGGTCAGATCGGCACGATGGTCGTGCACCCGACCAATCCGGACATCGCGTTTGCCGCAGTACTCGGGCATGCGTTCGGGCCCAACCCGGAGCGCGGGGTGTATCGCACCCGTGACGGCGGCAGGACGTGGCAGCAGGTCCTGAAGAAGGATGCGGACACGGGCGCGTCGGATGTCGCCATGGATCCGTCGAACCCGAACACGCTCTTCGCCGGCTTCTGGCAGGCGCGGAGATATCCATGGGATCTGCAGAGCGGCGGCCCTGGGAGCGGCCTCTACGTGTCGCGCGACGGCGGCGACACGTGGAAAGCGCTCACGGGCAATGGCCTGCCCGACGGGATCTGGGGCAAGGTGGGCGTGGCCGTCGCGCCGTCCGACACCGAACGCGTCTATGCGCTCATCGAAGCGGACAAAGGAGGACTGTTCCGGTCGGACGACGGCGGCGACACCTGGGCGCTCGTGAACCCGTCCCGAGCGCTGCGTCAGCGCGCGTGGTACTACACGACGATCACCGTCAATCCTGCGAACGAGAACGACGTCTGGTTCCCGCAGGTGCCGATGCTGCACACAATCGACGGCGGAAAGACGATTCAGTACGTCAAGGGACTTCCGCACGGCGACAACCACGACCTCTGGATCGATCCGCGCAACCCCAAGCGGATGATCGCGTCGAACGATGGAGGCGTGCACATCAGCCGCGACGGCGGCGAGACGTGGTTCACGCCGCCGCTGCCCATTTCGCAGTTCTACCACGTGTCGGCCGACACACGGCAGCCGTACTGGGTCGCGGGCGCCATGCAGGATCTCGGCACGGCGCAGGGCCCGAGCCAGACGACGGCGGGCAACATCCAACTCAGCGACTGGCACGACGTCGGCGGCGGCGAGGCCGGCTGGGTCGTCTCCGATCCCGGCGATCCCGACATCGTCTATGCGGGCGAGTATCTCGGCATCATCACGCGATACGACTACCGCACGCGCACGTCGCGAAACGTCAGCGCATGGCCGGAGAACCCGTCCGGCCATGGCGGCGAGGACATGAAGTACCGCTTCCAGTGGACGGCGCCGATTGCCGGGTCGCCGCACGATCCGAAAGTCATCTACCACGGCGCGCAGGTCATCTTCCGCACCCGCGACGGCGGCCAGAACTGGGAGGTGATCAGCCCGGATCTCACGCGCAACGACAAGTCGAAACAGAAATGGGCGGGCGGGCCGATCACGGGCGACAACACCGGCGTGGAGACCTACGACACCGTCTTCGTGATCGCGGAGTCGCCGAAGCAGAAAGGCCTCATCTGGGCGGGCAGCGACGATGGTCTCGTGCACGTGACGACAGACGACGGGAAGAATTGGAAGAACGTGACGGCGGCGATGCCCGGCTTCCCGGAATGGGCGACGGTCAGCATGATCGAACCTTCGCCCTTCGACGCGGACACGGCCTACGTCACGGTGGATGCGCACCGGCTGGACAATACGAAGCCGTATCTCTACAAGACGAGCGACCTCGGGAAAACCTGGAAGCGTCTCGACGCGCCGCTCGCGGAGGACGTCTACCTGCACTCGGTGAAAGAAGATCCGAAGAAGCGCGGCCAGCTCTATCTCGGCACCGAGCGCGGCGTCATGTTCTCGACGGATGACGGCCAGACCTGGCAGTCGCTGCAATTGAACCTGCCCACCGTGGCCGTCCACGACCTGCTCGTGAAAGACAACGATCTCGTGCTCGCGACCCATGGCCGGTCGCTGTGGATCCTCGACGACCTCGAACCGGTGCGCGCGTTCACGCCACAGACCGCGGCCAAAACCGCGTATCTCTTTCCACCGGTCGACACGATTCGGTGGCGCATCGGGTCGGGGAGCTACGGCGGCCGCATGGGCAGCTTCTCGAACGGCCCGCAGGGAGCGGCGATTTACTACTACCTCGAGGACGAAGACAAGAACGAGGTGCGGATCGAGATTCTCGACGCGCAGAACAAGCCGGTCCGGACCTTGAGCAGCACCGTGCGCGAGCCGGACTACAGCGACGACAACGAAATGCCGGACGAGTTCAAGGACCTGGCGCTGTCGAAAGGACCAGGCGTACAGCGGGCTGTCTGGGATCTGCGATACGAGGGGGCGCGCAAGATCCAGAACGGCAAGATCGATACGGGCGATCCGGCGGAAGGCCCGATGGTGCCGCCGGGCACGTACACGGTGAAACTGACCGCGGCAGGCCAGACGCTCACCGCGCCGCTGAAGATCGTGCCCGATCCGCGCAGCAGCGTGCCGCAGGACGCTCTGGAAGCGCAGGCCGCGTTCGGCCTTCGCGTGCGCGACGACATCTCCCGCCTGACCGATCTCGTCAACCAGCTGCGCTCCGTGCGTGACCAGTTGAAAGCGCGGTCGGCCGCGCTCGAGCCTCGCAAGGCCGAGCAGAGCATCGCGGATCTGATCAAGACGTCGGATGCGGCCATGAAGAAGGCGGACGCCCTCGAAGACAAGCTGCACAATCCGACGGCGGAGGTCGTGTACGACATCCTCGCGATGCGCGGCGGCACGCGCCTCTATTCGCGGCTGGCGCCGCTTCAGATGTGGGCGGTCGAAGACGAAGGCCTGCCCACGCTCGGCATGAAAACAGTCCTTGAAGAACAGGAGCAGGAACTGGAGGCGCTCTCTGCGGAGGTCCGGCAGTTCATGACCCAGGACGTGGCCGCGGTGAATCAGCGCGCCGCGCAACTGGGCCTGGCTTACGTGATAGTGAAGTGAGGCAAGACAACTACGCAACGGCCAACTGCGCAACGACCCAAGGCGTCCGTTCCCGTCATGCGGAAGTTGCCGCCTTGAGTCGTTGGAAGTTGTGAGGTCGCGTAGTTATCGCCATTCAGCATGCGTCTCACATCCTTCGACTGGACCATCGTCCTCATCTCGATCGTGGCCTCCTTCCTGCCCGCCCTCTGGATGGCGAGGCGGGCCGGACGCAGCACGGCCGAGTTCTTCACCTCCGGCCGCGCGGCGCCCTGGTGGCTGATCGGCGTATCGATGGTCGCGACGACGTTCAGCACCGACACGCCGAACCTCGTGACGAATCTCGTGCGCGAAGGGGGCGTGGCGGCGAACTGGGTCTGGTGGGCGTTCCTGCTCACCGGCATGACAACCGTGTTCTTCTACGCGCGGCTATGGCGCCGGATCGGCGTGTTGACGGACCTGGAGTTCTACGAACTGCGGTACTCCGGCGCGCCGGCGCGGTGGGTGCGGGGATTCCGCGCGGTCTATCTCGGACTGTTCTTCAACATCGTCATCATGGCGACGGTGAATCTCGCAGCCGCGAAGATCGCCAACGTGCTGCTCGGGTGGCCGATGGGGCGCACGCTCGTCATCTGCAGCGTGCTGAACGTCGCGTTTGCGGCGACGTCGGGCCTCTGGGGTGTGCTCGTCACCGACTTCATCCAGTTCGGCATCGCCATGACCGGCTCGTTCGCCGCCGCGTACTACGCGCTGCAGCGGCCGGAAGTGGGAGGCCTGCACGGGCTCCTCGCCAAAACGAGCCCGTCGGTCATCCGGATGGTGCCGGATCTGAGCAACTGGAGCGTCGCGCTGCCCATCTTCGTCGTACCGCTCGCCGTCCAATGGTGGGCGACGTGGTATCCGGGCGCCGAACCAGGCGGCGGCAGCTACATCGCGCAGCGCATGCTCGCGGCGCGGACCGAGCGCGACGCGCTGTCCGGCACGCTCCTCTTCAACGTCGCGCATTACGCGCTGCGGCCGTGGCCGTGGATCATCGTCGCCCTGTGTTCGATGATCGTCTTCCCCACGCTCGGGGATCTCTCGCGCGCGCTCCCCAACGTCGAGCCGCGGCTGATTGGGCACGACCTGGCGTATCCCGCCATGCTGACGTTTCTTCCCGAGGGAATGCTGGGGCTGATGATTGCGGGCCTCCTCGCCGCGTACGTCTCGACGATCTCGACCCACCTGAACTGGGGAACGTCGTATCTCGTGCACGATTTCTATCGGCGCTTCGTTCATGCCGGCGAGCCGGAGCGGCACTACGTCATGGTCGGACGGATCGTCAGCGGCGTGCTGATGCTGTTTGCCGCGCTCTTCACGCTGGTGCTGGACAATGCCCGCGACAGCTTCAACCTGCTGCTGTCGGTCGGCGCGGGCACCGGTCTCATCTACTTGCTGCGCTGGTTCTGGTGGCGGATCAACGCGTGGTGCGAGATTGCCGCGATGGCGAGCTCGTTCCTGCTGGCCTTCCTCTTTTTCGTCCTCGATCGCCGCGGGTTCGCGCTGCCCTCGCACGTGACGCTGCTCGCGACGATCGCCGTGACCACCGTCATCTGGGTCGCCGCGGCGTTCTGGGCGCGTCCAACCGATGCGGACGTGCTGCGCGCGTTTTATGTGAAGGCCAGACCCGGCGGTCCCGGCTGGAAGGCGATTCGGGCGCAGTGTCCGGCGGTCGAGCGGCCCGATCCGCTCTCGGCGGCGTTCGTCTGCTGGTTCGCCGGCCTCGCGCTCGTCTACGGCGCGCTCTTCGGGTCGGGGCACCTCTTGTTCGGCCACATGGCGGCAGGAGTGATCGGGGTCGTGGCGGCCGTCATCGGCATCGTACTGCTCGTCAGGTTTCTGCCGCTCCTCTGGAGCGAGGAGTGACGCGACGCGCGGTCGTGCTCGCGCGCGGCCTCGGGACGCGGATGCGCGCGATCGATCCGAACGCACGTCTGACCGCCGAGCAGACGCGAGCCGCGGAAGGCGGCTCCAAAGCGATGATGCCGCTGCACGGCCGTCCCTTTCTCGATTACGTGCTGAGCACGCTCGCCGATGCAGGCATCGATCACGTCGGGCTGGTGGTCGCGCCGGACTACGCGCCCGTCAGCGACTATTACGAGCGCATCGCTCCGCCCCGCCGCGTGCATGTCGACTACGTCGTCCAGCCGGAGCCGCTTGGAACGGCAGACGCCATCGTCGCCGCCGAACGATGGTGCGGACAGGCGCCATTCCTCGCGCTGAACTCCGACAACCTGTATCCCCCGTCCGCGCTGCGGGCCCTCGCTGAGATCGGCGAACCCGGCGTCGCGGCGTTTTTGCGGGACGAATTGACCGCCACGAGCAATATCGGCCCTGACCGCATCCGCAGGTTCGCGCTGCTCGACGTGGATGCAGCCGGCTACGTCACGCACGTCGTCGAAAAACCGGAACACGATCCCGAGACGCCGCTCGTCAGCATGAACCTGTGGCGCTTCGATTCGCGCATCTTCGAGGCGTGCCGGGACGTGCCGCGATCTCCTCGCGGCGAATACGAACTGCCGGGCGCGGTCGCCGTCGCGATCGACCGCGGCGTTCGCTTCCGTGCGGTCCCCTCGCGCGGGCCCGTGCTCGACCTGTCGACCCGTGCCGACGCTGCGGAGGTCGAACGCCGGCTGCGCGGGTGGACGCCTTCCCCATGACCGCGTCCGAGTGCGTCGAGAGACTCGTCGACCACGGACTGGCCGGCGTCGACCGCCCGGCGCTGCTCGACGTGTCGCGACGGGTGCTGGATGTACTCGCTCCTGGCGGAAACGTCTTCGACGTGTGGTGGACGCCGGGACGGCTCGAGGTATTCGGCACGCACACCGACTACGCGGGCGGCCGTTCGCTGGTGTGCGCGGTGCCCCGCGGCATGCTGCTGGCCGCGCGGCGTCGAACCGACAGCCGGGTCGTGGTGACCGACGCCGCCTCAGGCGAATCGGTCTCGATCGAACCCGGTTCGGACCCGTCGACGTTCAGCGGATGGCGGCGATATGTCGCCGTGGTCGTCGATCGGCTCTCGCGCAACTTCCCCGGCGCGGTGCGCGGCTGCGAGATCGCCTTCGAAAGCACGCTCGCGCGTGCGTCGGGCATGAGCAGCTCGAGCGCGCTGGTCATCGCGCTCGCGAGCGCGCTCGTCTCGATCAACGATCTCGCGCAGCGGGATGCCTGGACGGCGAACATCGCATCGCCGATCGATGCTGCGGGCTACTACGCGTGCATAGAGAACGGCCGATCGTTCGGCGGACTCGCCGGAACGTCCGGCGTCGGCACCCACGGCGGCAGCGAAGATCATGCAGCGATCCTGACGGGACGCCGCGGAATCGTGACCGCGTTTCGCTTCGCACCGATGACGCGATTGCAGGACGTCGCAGTGCCGGCGGAGTGGCGGTTCGTGGTTGCGCCTTCGAACGTCCGTGCGGAGAAGACGGGGCCGGCGCAGGCGAGCTATAACCGCCTCGCAGACGAAGTCCAGGTCCTGCTGGATTTGTGGATCGCGCGCGAAGCGCCTGCGTCCTCGCTGGCCCATGCGCTCCGCACCGATGCCGCCGCGGCGGACAGGCTTCGTGACATCGTCAAGACGTCAGGCTTGCCGGGGGCGGTCATCGAGTCCCTGACCCGGCGCCTCGACCACTTCGTCGCTGAAGACGCGATCGTCGCGCGCGCGCCAGCGGCGTTCGCGGATGGTGACCGGGCTCTGATTGGTGAGTTGTCGGCAGCATCGCAGGCCATTGCCGAATCGCTGCTGCGCAACCAGGTCGCGGAAACTGTGGAACTCGCGCGGGCCGCCCGACGACTTGGAGCGTTCGCCGCTCGCAGCTTCGGCGCTGGTTTCGGCGGCAGCGTATGGGCGCTGCTCGAGGATGTCCGAGCCGCGGAACGATTCGCCGCCGCGTGGCATCCTCAGGCATTCATCATGCAGCCCGGCCCGCCACACGCGGCGTTGTGAAACAA
>JAICSD010000182.1 GCA_025937075.1 Vicinamibacteria bacterium
AGCCACGGCGGCGGATCGATCTCCCAGAGTGGGCGGATCGGTCCTCCTGCGTACCCGATCGATGAGTCGGGGCTTCGCAGCGCCTCGCATGCGGCATCCAGCCAGCCATCATTCAGATGCACGTCGTCATCCGTGAAGGCCAGCACGGTGCCCGAGGCCTTCTCGATGCCTGCATTGAGCGCGCTCGATCGTCCCTGGCGCGGCTCGAACACATACCGCAGTGGGACAGGAAAGGCGGGCGCGCGCCGCTGGACGACAGCCCGCGTCGCGTCCGACGAGTTGTTGTCGATGACGATGGCTTCCCAATGAAGGGACGGCGACACTCGCATCCGAGCGAGAGATGCGAGGGTGTCGTCGAGCAGGCTGGCGCGGTTGTAGGTCGCGATCAGGACGCTCGCATCCATTGCCGCTGTCACGACGCGCCTCCCGCAACGGATTGCACGGTGGCGCCGGCGCGCGCCCGACGCCCTGGGCGCAGGACTTCCTCGATCAGTTCGAGTGCGCGCGTGGTCGCACCCCCCGGCCGGTAGAACATTTCGCCGGCGACTCGCATCCGCATCGATGAGAGCCGGGCGGGGTCGCGAAGCTCCGCGCGCGCGGCGGAGACGAGGTCGTCCGGAGTGCGTGCGACGGTCGCCGCCGTCCTCAGCAGCGCGACCTTTTCGGGATTGATCCGCGCTGCGCGCGGGAGATCCGGCGCATCGAAGACGAACAGCGGGCGATCGAGCACGAGGTACTCGAATCCGACGGAACTGTGGTCGGTGACCAGCAGGTGCGCGGCCGCGAGAAGCGGCGAGGCATCGGCACCTTCGACGAACCGCACGCGTCCCGGCTGCTCGATCGCCGCGAAGCGGCGTCTCCAGTCGATTCCGCCGTTATAGCGAGGGTCTGGATCGAGTGAGCGATCGTGCAGCTTCACAATCACGTTGAACCCGGCCGCGGCGAGCGCTCGCACGATGCGCTCACCCGCAAGGTGCAGCGAGGAGGCCTCGGAGTACGTCGGAGCGTATAGGACCGCGGGGCGCGATTCGTCGAAGCCGAGGGATGCGCGCACACGCGAGCCGTCGATCGCGCCGTTCACGAGCGCATCGAGCTTGGGATAGCCGACCAGCACCGCCTGCCGCGGCGTCACGATCCCTGCCTCGAGGTAGCGCTGCATCCGATCCTGGTTGATGAACGCGACTCGGTCGTAGATCCCGAACCCCATCGGCAGCCCCGTCGGGCGATCGAGGTCGTACTTTCCGGCGACGCCGTGAAAGAAGTTGATGCGGTGCGCACATCGGCGCAGCCGTGCCGCCGCCCAGGGATCCGCGTTCAAGTACACCGCGAACCGGCGCCATTCGACGGCGGCGTGCGTCAGAAAGCACTCACGCCCGACGAGCGGCTCGATGCGTTCCGGGTACTCGCTCGTGAACCAGACGTTGACGTCAGCCGAGGTGCGGAGCGCTTCCGCAATCGGGCTCAGCACCGCCTGATACACCGGCGTCCGCAGCTCGATGAGGACATCGCGCCGCGGACCCATCCGTCCGATCGCGTGATCGAACTTGTGGATGGCGGGCATCACGCGGCGCAGCAGCGTCACTCGAATGATCTCCTGATGTGTCGCGTCAGGCCGGGCGCAGCGCCCGATCCGTTCCCAGGCCGTGGCGGTCCTTCCAGCGCTGCTTCAGGATTCCAGCGAAGAAGCACATCCACAACTCGTGCTCGAAGGAGGCGATCGCATTGCGCCGTACTGACGCGCGCGCCCAGCCGGTCGCGTGGCGCGCCGCCTTCCGGAACAGATAGCGAGGAACGCCGGCGAGGTGCGGCACCGTCCGAAAATCGAGCGCCTCCCGCTCCGGCGCCTCCATGTCGAGCCCGGTCCTTTCGTACAACAACGCGCGGCTGACCCCCCGCCAGTAGAACCAGCGCCGGAAGTACCGCTTGTTCAACCGCGACACGGGAATGATGTGGCGGACGGTCATTTCCGGCACGTACCAGCCGCGTACACCCGCCGCGCGCGCGCGAATGCACCACTCGCGCACTTCCTGGCCGAGCAGCGTCCCCGCCTTGCGTCCCGTGTTCACGTCGAACAAGCCCGCCCGCGCGAACGCCTCCCGGCGAAAGGCCATGTTGACGCCCAGCGGGACGCGCGCGCCGAATTCGATCGCCTCGGGGCCGTAATCCAGCAGCGCCACGACCGCCCAGTGCATTCCGGAACGATTGGGCAGCCATGACGGCCGTGGACCACCCCAGATCGGAAGCACGCGACCGCCCACGTAGTCACACTGCACGCGCCGAAGGCCGGCTGCGGCGCGGTTCACCCAATCAGGCTCGACTCGCACATCGTCGTCTGTCGTGAGGACGATCTCGCCGCGCGCGAGCGCGATGCCGCGGTTCAGGGCAGGGCTCCGGCCCTGCTCACGCTCGAACACGTAACGGAGCGGGGCAGGGAAGTCGGGCATCGCGCCCTGCACGACCGTCCTCGTCGCGTCCGGAGAATTGTTGTCGACGACGATCACTTCCCAATCGGCATCGGGTCGCAGGCGCGCGAGGCTGGCGAGCGTCTCTTGCAGGTCGGCGGCGCGGTTGTACGTCGCGATGACGATCGAGTACTGCATTACTGCGGTCCGTCAGCTCTCCGAAGGCCCATCGCGCAACTGAAGTTGCGCGCTACGAGGAGCGCGCGCAGCGGCAGGGACGGCCTGCGGCGGCAGCTCGATCGCTTCGTACAGATACTCGACGCAGCGATCGGTCGCCGTGCCGGGCTTGTAGAACAGATCCGCGGCGACGTTCCGCCGCTCGGCGCTCCGACGCTGCGGGTCTGCAAGCCCGCGTTCGACGGCGCCCACTGTTTCGGGCAGCGTCTCGACCGACTCGGCAACGGACGCAAGAAGCTGCGCGTAGTCGGGATGCACGCTCGCGAGCTGCAGCAGCGAGGGCCGATGAATCCGGACGAGCGGACGATCGCGAAGGAGATACTCGAAGCCGGCGGAGCTGTGGTCGGTGATCATCAGGTCGGCCGCAACCAGGTACGGCGAGATGTCGTGGGTGTCGGCGATGACGCCCCGTTTGTCTCGGACGATCGGCTGCAGGGCCGCCATCCAGTCGACGCCACCCGAAAAGCGCTCGCGCAAATCCCGCGAGCGATCGTGCAGCTTGACGATGACGTTCAGCGGACGATCGAGCAGCGCGCGAATGAGGTCGACGCCCATGGCGTTGAGCGATGAAGCGGGAGACCAGGTCGGCGCGTACAGGATGGTCGGAAAGGCCGGATCCAGGCCGAGACCGTCGAGGACGCGCTCGCGCGTGAACGTTCCATCCACGAGGCAGTCGGCTTTCGGCATGCCGACGAGGCGGGTCGCAGGGCTGTCGGGATCGATTGCGTCGGCGGCAATGTAGTTGCGCAGGCGGCGCTCGTTGACGAAGAACAACCGATCCCACTCGCGCATGGATCGATCCGGAGCATCGAAGCCGTACTTGCCGCCCACGCCGTGAAAGGTCTGAATGCGGCAGGTGCCGCGCGGAAGCGTCGCCCACAGGAAGTCGGAGACCACGTATGCGTCGAACCGCATCAGGGCGGCGCGCCGCGGATGCACCAGCGGCACACCCGGCGCCTCGCGATAGATGTCACGGATGCTGCGCGGCTCGTGACTCGCCGTGAATGCAATCTCGATCCGCGGATCGGTGCGGAGCCGGCGGTAGACCGGCGCAAACATCGTGAAGTTGACGGGCGTGTGGCCGTCGACGAGAATCCGCCGGCGGTCCGTCCGTCGCGTGAGCCAGATATCAGCGCGGCGCGCCGCCCCGACGAGCCGTCCGATCATGCCGCGATCCTGCGGGCCGCCGCCGCCCGGCGGCTCTTCGCCATGCGATCGAGCAGGATGTATCTCGGCGCCGCGGCAAGCGCGAGGAGATAGTAGAACGTCCAGTTGTACGCGACGGCCCCGAACAGCGCGCAGACGAACCAGCCAGTCAGCGACGCGGCCATCGCGGCCGAATGCGCGTCGAGAAACACCGCCTCGCTCGGGGCAATCACCGCTGCAGGAGACCGGGAGGATTCAGCCGCTGTTCGCAGCCGGCCGCGCGGCGGACCGCGGCGGGCCCTCCGCAGGAACCGCCGCGTGTCACGGACGCACAGCCCGGCGCGTGCCATGACAAAGCAGAACAACGCGAGCCCGAGAATACCCAATTCGGCGGCGACCTGGGTCAGGACGTCGTGGCTTTCATGCCACGGCTGTTCGCGGCCTTCGGGATTCCAGTTCTTGAACTGCCCCGCCCCTACACCGGTGAGCGGGTTTTCGGCGAAGGCCTGGAGCGCCTCCCGGAAGAGGATCTTGCGCGCTTCGCGAGAGCCGGTCTGGTCCATCGACGCGTCCGTGATGCTTGCGAGGCGGTTCCAATAGCTTGTCGGAAGTGCCGGCAGCGCGAGCATGATCGCGAACGCTCCACCGATCACGAAGCCGGGACGCTGTCGGACGGCAAACAGCGCAAGTACGCCGAGCGTCGCGAACAGACCGAGTGCGCCGCCCCGGGAATGTGATGCGACGATGGCCCCGAGCATGGCAACCGCGCACCAGGCCGCCGTCGCCCGTTTGAGCGTGGAGCCCGGCCGCAGCATCGTGAAGATCGCCAGCGGCATGAACGCGACCATGTTCAGCGCGAGATCGTTGGGGTTATGGAAGATCCCGCCGACGGAGCCGCGGACGCGCTCGCCCCCCACGAGGTTCACGCCCCGCACGTAGTCCAGCATCGCGCGCGATGCGAGATAGCCGGTGGCCAGGACGACGAGCCACGTGAGCCGCTCGATCCGGTGCGGCGTCGCGAGTACGTTCACCATCAACAGGTAGATGAGGATGACCTTGATGTAGATGTTCTTGAAGACGGCGAGCGAGCCGCCCATCCAGATCGAGAACGGCGCCATGAGCAGCATCAGGCCGCCAATGGCGATGATGCCCACAAGCTCCGGCGTGAGGCGCGTCACGGGCAGGTTGCGTGCGAGCCGCGTGCTCGCCAGCGCGGCGAGGCCGCCGATGGCGAACATTTCCGCGAGGTGCAGGAAATGGACACCCGGAATGGAATCCTGCGGCCGGAGGAACACCGCGGCCGTGAATCCCATCATGCACAGGAACGCCCAGTCGGTCCGCTCCGGCCGGGTTGTGGCAGGAGCCGCCAGCGGCGCGGCCGCGTCATCAACCGGCGCGCCCGTGTCGAGAGATCGCCTATCGCCGATCGATCGCTGGCCTGGATTGAACGCGAAGCGCTCGATCACCGCCACACCTCGCGTCCGCGGCGAAGAGCCGCGAGTCCCGCGATAGCCGAGTAGTTCATCACGACGAACATCAGAGCGAGGCGGGCCGGACGTTCGCGCACGCTGAGCCAGCCGCCCGCCGCGGCGAGGGCATAAAACGCAAGCTGCAGCACGAGCGCGGCGACGTAGATCGCCCCTCCACCGGGCGCCAGCGTTGCGCTCGCGCAGAAGAGCGCGACGAGGATCCAAGGGACGATCAGCCGGCCCACCTTGTGCGACAGGTACTGGATCCAGACGGGGTTCACGAAGGGCACCAGCAACCGTGGTTCGAGCGCGAGGATTTGATAATTGCCCGCGAGCGTCCGCGTCTTTCGGCGGGCTTCGGCCGCCGCGTCCTTCGAGGCGCCGTCGAATGCAATGGCGCGTTCGTCGAACACTACACGATGGCCGCCAAGCACGGCCCGCATCGGCGCGAGCACATCATCGAGCAGCGTAGTCGCCGGCAGCGGGCGCCAGAGGCCTCGGCGCAGGGCGTAGATCGCACCGGTTGCGCCGAGCGTCGACCACACGCGGCTCTCGTTGCGGCGGATCCATTTCTCGTATTTCCAGTACAGGCCGATCCCCTCGCCAACGCTGGATTCAGCCGCCTTGCCGGCGTCGAGCTCGCAGTCGAGCACCAGCTCGCCGCTCGCCCCACCAACGTTCGGATCCCTGAAATTCTCGACGAGCCGGGTGATGGCTCCGGGCGCGAACTCCTGACGAGCGTCGGCGAAGACCAGGATGTCGCCCCGTGCCGCCGCCACGCCTGCGTTCAGCGCGAGCGGTTTGCCGCCGGGTGGAAGCTCGATGAGCCGAACGGCGCTCCCGAACTGAGCGAGAGCAGCGGCCGGCTCATCCGTCGATCCATCGGAGGCCACGATGATCTCGCACTCGCCCGGGTACCGCTGATCGACAAGGTTTCGCACGCGGTCGGCCAGCCGGTTCGCTTCGTTGCGCGCCGCCACGACAATCGAGATGGAAGGCCATGCGCCTTGTGAGAAAGGCGGGCGCCAGACGCGCGACGGATGAGCCAGTTTCGCCCACAGCGCGACGAGAAGCGGGTATCCGACGTAGACGTAGAGGACGAGAAATACTGATAACCAGAAGAGAGATTCCATACGCCGCCAGGTTCACTGTCTCTCTCCCAGGCTCTGCAAAAAGAACGCCCGGCCGCCTTCGCTTAAACCACCGCCTTCTGCCGTTCAGGTTGGGCGCGGGGCGCGCCGAGCTTGAACACGTTTGGCGCCGGCTTCTTGATCGCGTTCCGCGTGTCGACCACGACGTCCGCTTCCGCGGTGATAGCGTCGTAGTCGAACGTCTTGTGATCGGTGACGATGACCACGCAGTCGTACTTCGCGGCCGTGCCCTTCTTCAGCTCGACGCCGGTCACGTCATAGCTTCCGGACCATTCGCGGCCGTGTACGACCGGCACGTACGGATCGGTGTACTCGACGGCTGCGCCGCGATCGAGGAGCAGCCCCATGATGTCGAGCGCCGGCGACTCGCGCATGTCGTCGATGTCGCGCTTGTAAGCGACGCCCGCGATCAGAATGGACGAGCCGTTGATTGGTTTGCGCCGCGTGTTCAGCGCTTCGGCAACCTTCTCCACGACGTAGTGCGGCATGCCCGCGTTGATGTGGCCGGCCAGCTCGATGAACCGTGGATCGAAGCCCGTCTGCTTCGCCTTCCACGAGAGGTAGAAGGGATCGATCGGAATGCAGTGGCCGCCAAGCCCCGGACCCGGATAGAACGCCATGAACCCGAATGGCTTCGTCCTCGCCGCGTCGACGACTTCCCAGACGTCGATATTCATCCGGTCGCACATCAGCGCCAGCTCGTTGACGAGCCCGATGTTCACGGCGCGGAAGGTGTTCTCGAGCAGCTTCACCATTTCCGCCACGCGCGTCGAGCTCACGGGCACGATCGTTTCGATGGCCGATCCGTACAGCTCACGCGCGAGCTCGGCGCAGGTTGGCGTGAAGCCCCCGACGACTTTTGGAACGTTGTGCGTCTGGAAGGTCGGGTTCCCCGGATCGACGCGCTCGGGAGAGAACGCCAGGAAGAAATCGACGCCGGCCTTGAGCCCGGTGGCTTCGAGCATCGGCTGCACGACTTCATCGGTCGTCCCGGGATACGTCGTCGACTCGAGCACGATGAGCATGCCCGGGTGCAGATATTTCGCGATGCCTTCCACGGCGGAGACGATGAAGGACATGTCAGGGTCCTTGGTCTTGCGCAGCGGCGTCGGCACGCAGATGTTGATCGTGTCCAGATCGCTGACGACGGCGAAGTCCGTCGTCGCATCCAGTTTGCCGGCCGCGTGCAGCGCGGCCACGTCGGCCGTCGTGACATCCGGGATGTAGGAGCGCCCGGCGTTGATCGCCTGCACCTTGCGATCGTCGAGATCGATCCCTGTTGCGTGGAAGCCCGCTTTTCCGAGCTCCACGGCGAGAGGCAGCCCTACGTATCCGAGGCCGACCACACCCGTCCGCGCGCGCCGGGTCCGCAGTTTTTCCCCGAGGGTATCCGCAAGCGATGACATCGAGACTCCTGGTCTTCTGGAACAACAGTCGAGGCGCGCGACCAGCGCGATGGGGTCTGGCGGGGCGAAGCTCCCATTCTCTTACGAAACCCCAAGCATAACGCGTTTGACCCGTCCCCAGAAACCTTCAGGTGCTGTCGGCGAGGCCGGCGCGAAGCGGGAAACCGGTGCGGTGGGCGGCGCGATGCGAGGAGCCGAAGCGGGAGCGATCGCCGGCGGTGCCTGCGTCACCGGCCGCTGCATCCTAAGCAGACGGTATTCCTCTGCGAGGACGCGACGCTGCTCGGCGAGCTCGCGTTCGCGCTGACGCAGCGTGTGCTCCCGCTGATCGAGCGCAACCGCACGCGCGCTGTCTTCTCCGACAGGGCGAGCGCTCACGGGAGGCCAGTGGCGGGCGTCGAGCACGCGGCCGACGCCGCCTGTGGCGAGTGGTTCCGCGACAGCAGCGGCGGCGGCCGCCGAAGCGGCAGCACCCGCCGGTACGCCGGCGGCGACCGCAACGGGCGCC
>JAICSD010000535.1 GCA_025937075.1 Vicinamibacteria bacterium
ATCGCGATCTCGCAGATCACCCACAGAAAAATCGTCGTGCTGCGCGAATAGTGTTCGCGGCACGCCTGCGCAAGGTCGCGGCCGCTGGCGATCCCGAGGCGCGCCGAGAGCGCCTGCAGCAGGATCGCCATCAGGTTCGAGATCATGATGACGCTGAGCAGGGTGTAGCCGTATTTGGCGCCGCCGGCGAGGTCGGTTGCCCAATTTCCCGGGTCCATGTAGCCCACGGCCACGAGGTATCCCGGACCGGCGAAGGCGAACAGCTTCCGCCAGAAGCTCCCCTCCGGAACGGGCACCGACCCGTGAACCTCCGGCAGGCTGACGCTCCCGGCCGCAAGCCTCCACCCTGGACGCAGATCCCGACGCATACCTCTACTTTACCGCGGCTTCGCTGTCGGTTCCGGTTCCGGGGTTCCGCGGTTCCGCGGTTCCAGCGTTCGTTTACGTCGACCGTAATGCCTTTCTGAATACGGAAGGTCGCGGTGGACCGCCGCGACAGCTCACGGCCGATCGTTCGCGAATCATTGATTCAGGGCGCGGGCGACGAGGCACGCGCTTTGCCATCTGCTCGCCTCGATCATGAGGACGCACCGGTACGTCCGGCTGGCGACGTTCGTCGTGTTTGCCGCCATGGCATGGACGGCATCAGCGCAGGACGCGCCGCCATCCGCAATTTCCACCACCGCACCCACGCCCGCGCAGATTGACGAGACCGTGGTCAACCTGCCGACCACGCTGCCGCTCAAGGAGCACGCCAGCTATTTCCGGCTGACGCACCGCTTCGCGCGCGATCTCCGGCGCGGATCCTTCAGCGATCTCGCCGCAGACCTCTTCAGCCTCGATAACGGCGCCATCATCGGGCTGGAGTATCGCTTCGGCCTCACGCGAACGCTTCAGGCGGGCGTGCATCGCTCCATCTTCAACAAGGCGATCAACGTGTTCGGCCGATGGGATGCGTGGGGACAGGCAGACGATCGCCCGCTGGGACTCTCGATCGGCGGCGGAATCGAGGGAAACAACAACCTGCGCCAGGACTATCAGCCGAGCGTCGCGGCCACCGTCTCGCATACGCGCGGCGACTGGCTGGCGGTCTACGCGACGCCAACCTACGTGCACAAGGCGCACACGGACACGCTGCTGGCGCTGCACGAAGGGCACGAGCACGACACGCCGGAGCTCGAAGGCGGCGGCGATGCGCGCGACACGTTCTTTCTGGGCCTCGCCGCGCGCATCCGCTTCCGTCCGACCGCGTACGTCGTCGCTGAAGCGTCGCCACGGCTCGCCGGCTACACGCCCGATCGCGCGGCATGGAACGTCGGCATCGAGAAGATGACGCACGGCCACGTGCTGCAGCTCAATTTCGGGAACAACTTCGACACGACGCCGGGCCAGCTCGCGCGCGGCGGCGACAAGCAGAGCGTCTACATGGGATTCAACATCAGCCGGAAATTCTGGTAGGGAGGACTCAATGAAGCGTTTCGCGATACTCGCGTGTGCAGCCCTGTTCATGGCGGCGGGCTGCGGCAGTGACAACCCGAATGGGCCATCGAATCAGCCGACCGTGTTTACCGTGCCGCTGCTGGCAAGCAACGAGACACCGCCGACGGGCAAGGAACCCAACGCGGGCGGCACAGCAACGATTACCATGAACACCGTCAAGGACTCGTCGGGCACTGTGACCTCCGGTACGATCGACTTCAATGTCTCGCTGACCGGCTTTCCGAACAACACCACATTGACGGCGGCCCACATTCACACCGGCGGATCGGGAGTTCCGGGGCCCGTTCTGATTAGTACGACCCTCAGTGCCGGAGACAACATCGTGCTGGGCAACGGCTCGGGCACCTTCACGAAAACGGGTATCCCTGCGGGGGCGGCAGATCTCCAGAACATCCTGAACAATCCGAACGGCTTCTATTTCAACGTGCACACGCAGGCGAGTCCGGGCGGCGCCGTCCGCGGGCAGCTGCGC
>JAICSD010000449.1 GCA_025937075.1 Vicinamibacteria bacterium
CCCGCGGCCGCGAAGGCGCCGGCGATCAGGACATGGCCCGGCGCGAACACCGCGGGCGTGCCGAGGGCCACGGGCGAAAGCGTGAACCAGATTGCGATGGGCAGCAGCGCCAGGCTGTAGGCGCGCCTGAATCGCGGCCGGTGCCGGTATGCGTCAGCGGCAATGACGAACGCGAGCGCGCCGAGGATGCCGACGAACTGCGCGCCGCCGTACGCCATCGAGCGAATCTGCGGCGTGAAGAAGGGATGCGCGGCGAGAAACATCGACACGCCGAGCAGCAGCCATCCCGCGATCCACCAGAGGATGAACAGCCTGCGGCGATACGCGTACAGCAGCAGGAGCACCGACGCGATCACGAACGCCGCCGCTCCGGTGAGCGTGCGCGGATCGACGAATGCTGCGCCGGGTGCGGCGGCAGCGGGAACTTGCGCGAGCAGCAACACGAGGCGCCGTCAATACAGTTGATAGAGCATCAGATACACGATCACGCCCGTCACCGAGACGTAGAGCCAGATGGGCAGCGTCCACCGCGCGATGCGGCGATGCCGATCGTACCGAGCGCTGAGGCCGCGCCACAGCGTGATCACCGCGAGCGGCGGCACTGCTGCCGCGAGGACGGTGTGCGTGAGCAGGATTCCCAGATACACGCCCCGTACCAGCCCGTGCCCGGGAAAATGCTTCGAGCCGGCGTGCGCGTGATAGACGAGGTAGGAGATTAAGAACAGGACGGACGTGCAGAACGCGGCGATCATGACGCGCCGGTGCTGCGTGACCCGCCGGTGCCGGATGAGCCAGTAGCCGATGGTGAGGAGGACGGCCGCTGTCGCGTTCAGCGTGGCATTGACCGCGGGGAGATCCGCAACCGTCACGTTGGCCGCAGGCTCAGCGTCAGAGCCGATCGGCGATCATCAGAATCCAGATCAGCGGCAGATAGATGATCGAGCTGAAGAAGAGCATGCGGGCATCGCGGACCGAGCGGCTCCGTGCGAAGCGAATCGTGAGCGCGAGAAACGCGAGTCCGAGGATGAGCGCTCCGGCGAAGTAGACGTCGCCTGTCAGCCGCATCAGCGTCGGCGCGAGGCTGAGCGGTATCAGGGCCGCCCCGTAGAGCACAGCCTGACGCCCCGTGCTCCTGCCGTCCGGCTCGACGACCGGCAGCATCGGGAAGCCGGCGCGAGCGTAGTCATCCCGGAACATCCAGGCAATCGCCAGAAAGTGAGGGAGCTGCCAGAGAAACACGATGCCGAACAGCATCCACGCTTCCCGTGACAGCGACCCGCGCGCGGCGGCCCACCCGATGATGGGCGGCAGCGCGCCGGGAATGGCGCCGACGACCGTCGCCAACGACGTCCGCCGCTTCAGCGGCGTGTAGACGACGACGTAGGTGAGGAGAGTGGCGGCCGCGACCGCCGCGGCCAAAAGATTTGTGGCAGCCACGAGTATGACGAGCCCGGTGACGGAAACGGCAGCGGCGAACGCAAGCGCCTCGGACGGCAGCACCCGGCCATCCGGCAGGGGACGCAGACGCGTGCGACGCATCAGTGCATCGACGTCGCGCTCGTACACCTGATTGAACGCCGAAGCTCCTCCCGCGACGAGGCCAGTCCCCGCCAGCATTCCGGCGAGCCGCAGCGTCCCGAGCCCTTCCGAGCCGCCCATCACGTAGCCGGCCAGTGCGGAGACCACGACCAGGAAGTTCAGGCGAGGCTTTCCTAGCGCGACGAAATCCAGCGCGCGCGCCCGCGTCCCCGTCAGCGCCATCGCTTCGGATCTCATGGGCGGGCCTCAGCACCCGCGAGTTGCGACAGGCGCGCGTTCGCCCGAACAGTAGTCGCCTGGACGCCAAAACGCGCGCGATAGCTGCGCAGCGCAAGGACGAGCGACGTCCCGAGCACGAACGCGCCGTTCACGACGTGCGCCGTGTTGATGATGGGCTGGAGGCCGCTGAGCACCACGAACGCGCCCAGCGTCACCTGCGTGCAGACGACGAGGAGCAGCAGCACCGCCGGGCGAAACAGCTCCGGGCGCTGCCGATGATGGTAGAAGACATGGCCGGCCGTCGCGAGGACGGCAATTGAGACGACCACCGCGCCAACCCGATGCGCGAAATGGACGGCAATGCCGGTATTCCAGAACGGCGGCACCAGGTGGCCGAACGCGAGCGGGAATGTCGGGATCGCCATCCCCGCGTTCGTATGCCTCATCGTCGCGCCTATCAGAATCTGCGTGTAAACCAGCAGGGTAGTGGCCGTCGCAAGACGCCGAAGGGTGGGGTCGTCCGCCGGAACGGCCTCACGCCAGCGTGGGGACGTTACCACAGCAACCGTGAGGGTCAGACAGAAGAAGATCTGTGCGAGGCCGGCGTGCGCGATCGAAACGGAGGGCGGAAGCTTGAGGAGCACGGTCACGCCGCCGAGCACGCCCTGCAGGATGACGGCCCCGAGGCAGGCGAACGCCAGCCAGCGTACCCACCGCCGCGGCTCCATGCGCCATGCCCAGATCGCGAGGCCAATCGTCAGGAAACCGACCGTGCTTGCGATGAGCCGATGGCTGTGCTCGTACTTGACGCCGCCAACCCACCTGCTCAACGGAAACGTGAACATGTTCCAGCCGTAGCTCGTCGGCCAGTCCGGGACGGAGAGGCCGGATCCGGTGCTCGTCACCATGCCGCCAGCGGCAATCAACAGGAGCGTGCAGGCGGCGACGAGCTTCGCATAGCGGTGAAACATGGTGAATTGTGGAACCCGCAGCACGATCGGATCGAGTTTCTGCGGCGCCTGCGCTGGTCCGCGGCCCTACGTCGTGGAAGGCGCCTTGAACGTGAAGGTGATCTCCTTCGTCTCCTTGTCCCCGAGCGTCACTGACTGCGTCTGCGTGCCCAGCTTCTCGTGCCAGGCCTCGATGCTGTAGGTCCCCGGCGGGACGCCGCGCAGCTCGAACGCGCCGCCCTTGGCGGTCACGGCGAAATACGGGTGATCCAGGACGCCGATATACGCGTGCATCCAGCTGTGGACGTCGCACTTGAACGGCATCATCACCTCCGGCTTCGTGAAGGTGACGCTGTTTTTCATGCCCTGGACCGGCTGACTGAAGTTGAACTCCCGGTTCGACTGCGCGAGGCCATGCACGTTGTGCATCGTGGCATCGTCGTTCGTGATTTGCAGTGGCTGGCCTACGCGGATGCCGAGCACGTGCGGCACATAATGGCATCCCTTCTGCTCGAGCTTCACCGGCGACGAGGGCACCTCGAAGAGGTATTTCTTCCCAAGATCGTCCTTGATGTAGACGAACACGTTCTCCAGGCCGCCGTTGCTGGCGACGAATGTCTCTGCCTTCGCGGGCTCCTTGCTGCCACCCTGGCACGCGGGATCCGAGTCCATGGAGATGGAGGCGTTCGCCGGCAGCGTGCCGTCCACCATGACCTTTCCTGAAATCGATCCCGCCGTTGCCTCGTCGACCTTCTTCACGTCGGGCGCGGCCGCAGGGGAGGCCGGCTGCGCGGACTTGCTCGCATCGGACCCGCACGCCCCGATCGCCAGCGTCATCGCGGCAATCACTATCACGTTAGAAAGACGGAACATATCCTTTCTTGAATACCACACTCGCGGATGGCC
>JAICSD010000237.1 GCA_025937075.1 Vicinamibacteria bacterium
TGATGAAGACATCCTGCAGCAGCCGGCTGTCGCGGACGCGACGCGCCAGCGCCGCGGGCAACCTCCGGATCGTCGCCGTCACGTAGAGCTCCTCGCGGACGATGCGCAGACCGGCCGCGGCGATCTGCGCGCGCAGCCGCGCGACGCGGACCTTCTCGAGCAGGTCGTCCTCCTTGATCTCGCCCCGGCGCGCGAGCTTGATGAACGAGTTCTCGTTGGCGGGCTCCTTCAGCGTCCACGGCGCGTGGCGCGCGAGGGCGCGGAAGAGCGCGAACGCCGCGCGCCGGCCGAACACGAGGTGCAGCGGGAGCGGCACCTTGAGCCGCGGCAGATGCGCGCCGGCGAACGATAGGTACGGCGATGTCGACAGATACACGCGGCCGCCCGGCGCGAGGACGCGCGCGCACTCCCGCAGGTACAACGGCGCGTCGGCGACGTGCTCGATCACCGCGTGCGAGAGCACGAGATCGAACGTCCCGTTGCGGAACGGAAGCGCCATCCCGTCGGCGAGCGCGAACTCCAGGTTGCCGAGCCCCCGTTCGTGCGCGAGCCGCACGCCCGCGCTGCCGAAGCGATTGATCGGATCGATGCCAATCACGTGCCGCGCCTCTTCCGCGAGCGAGAGCGGCATGCCGCCGCCGCCGCAGCCCGCATCGAGCACGCGTCCGGCAATCCGCACACCTGCACGTTCGAGAAACGCGATGACTTTGGCGCTCCGGTAGTACTCGAAGAGCGCGTAGTCGTATTCGGAACGGAAGCGCAGGTCGGCGTGCGCCTTGATGGCGCATTCGTCAATCGCGCGCACGCCCCGGCTCGCGAGCGGCCGAGGAGCGGGCGGAGCCGAACTTGTCGATCAGCGCGGCGCGATCCCGGCCGGAAGGAGTTTCCGCGACATCGAAGGTCATCAGCACGTGGGACGCTGGGTAGGCCTCGAGCACGTCCAGGATCTGCGATCCTTCGTAGCCCAGCCGTGGGTCCGTATAGGTCAGAATATAGCGCACATCATCGCGACGTTTCCGATCGGCGTAGTTGCCGAACTCGTGGCCGATGAACAGCGGACGGATCTGATTCTCCAGCGCGAGGCCGTTCGCGAGCTTTCCCTGCACGACCGTCCCCGGCGGCAGCACGCGTCCGAGCATCACGGACGCTTCGTAGTTCTTGTACGTTCGCGCGGCCGCATATTGTCCGAACTGGAGCACATCCCCTGCCATCAACGCGAGCGTCAGAAGCCCAGCCGACCTCAGGCGCCAACGGCCATTCGTCAGCAGCCGTTGCACGTGGGGCCACCATACGATCGCGCCGATGCCGAGCAACAGCGCGAGGGCCGCTGAGATCCGTACGCTCGGACGCACGACGTACAGAAACGGCAGCCGTCCGAGCGGCGCGCACAGCACGTAGGCGCTGTAGAGGATGGCGGGCGACGCGAGCCAGAGCGCCCGGCGTGACACGGCCGCGGACTCCACCGGCAGCAGTCCGCCGCCGCGCCCGAGCACGATTGCCGTGAGCGAGATGAACGCGGGAATCAGAAAGACGAAGCGCCGTTCGTTGCCGACATCATGGACGAGCAGCTCCGTGATGCCGACGACAACCCAGAGCAGCAGCAGCCGCTCGCCCAGATTCGTGCGGCGATGCTTCAACACCAGGCCCCACATCGCCACGAGCCCGACGCACAGCTCGAACCACATCCGCGTGAACGTATCGTGGAGAACCGGAAACCAGCTCACGCGCGTCACGAGCGACCGGATGTCGTACGACGGCTTCCGCGTGACGGACATCTGCCAGTTGTAGAAGCGGTAGTCCGTCCAGTGCGGCAGCACGAAGAAGGCTGCGGCGAGCAGCACCGCGACAACGAGGCCGCCGAGCGTCCACATGGCTGCCGCACGCTCGCGCAGCAGCTCCTCTTCCTCCACGACGGGAGGGCGGAAGATCATCCACAGCGACGCGAGACCAAGCGCGCCGAGATAGAACGCGGCTGCCGCCTTCGTGAAGTACGCGAGCACCGCGAGCAGCGCGGCCGCGACGCCCCACGACGGGCGGTCCATCGATCGCGTCGAGCAGTACCAGGACGACACGATGAAGGCGACCATCAGGGCCTCCATGATCGCGGCGCGGTCGTACATCACGTAGACGTAGTTCGTCGCGAGGAGCGCTGCGGCGATGAGTCCCGCCGCGTTCCCCGCGACGCGCCGTACGCCCAGCCCGAGCAGGACGACGGACGCGAGTCCCGCCAGCTCCGAGACGAGCCGCGCCTGGCGGACCCCCACGCCGAACAGCTCGAAGGAGACATACTCGAGCCCCGTGAACACGGGCGCGATGAAGATTGGATTCCACTCGTCGACGCGCCACTCGCCGTAGAGCGCCTTGTTGCGCGCATTGTGTACCCACGCGCCTTCGTCGTGCCACACCACGCCGACCGGGGTGCGCCAGGGTGGATCGGCCGCGGGGAAGCTCACCCGCAGCGCGAGCGCGAGGAGCGCGATCGCCGTCAGCAGCCCGGCGAAGCGTCTGCCGCTCATCGCTCGGCCCGCAGTCGCAGATCGCCACCCGTAGGTGGGGTGATTCGCCACATCACGGCCAGCCCGATCCCGAACGCTGTGATCGCGAGCGCGGAGAGCCACCGGTATCGCGGATATTCCAGGCGCACGGTATAGGTACCGTCGCGCGGTGCGCGGAAGGCGAGTTGTCCGTCAACGGCATAGAGCGGCACGTTAGTCCCGCCCGTATGCGCACGCCACGCCGGATAGTGATTCGCACGAACGATCACCTCTTCGCCGGCGGTGACGTTCGTGAGATCCACCGCGCCCCCCAGCAGATCCAGATTTCGCAGTGTGCCCCTGCCGTTCGAGCACACGACGGACCTGACGTCCGGCTGCCGCAGATCGAATTGTGACCACAATCCGCCGCGCCAGGCTTCGGTGAAGAGGCCGTTCCCGGCGAGGTAGCTCCGCGACGCGTCCGTCCAGACGAACAGATGTGCGACGCCCCACCGGCGCATCTCGGCCGCGAACGCCGCGGCTGGCGTGAACGAGATGGGCTGTGCTTCGAATGTGCCGGCCGCGACGACCTGGCCGCGCCAGATGTTCCACACCCATCCGTCGATCATCTGACTGTAGAAGCGTTGTCCGGACAGGTCCGGCAGCATCCCTTCGAAATGCACATCGAACGGCGTCGTCGGCGTGCGGCGGATTGGGTCCGCGTCCATGTCGCGATGCGGGCTGACCTCCACCAGGACGATGCCGTCCGCCGCGGCGATTCGATCGATGAGGGGAGGATCGAACGCGCGCAGCTCGGGAACGTGCCGCACGGATGCCCATGTCGTCGCGATGAACAGGCCGATCGTCACCGTCAGGGCGAGGGCGAGCCGCCGCGACCCGCAGAACCACAGCACGAAGGCGGCAAACGCCGGCGCCTCGAGCACCGGCAGCATGTGCTGAATGCGGTCGAAACCGGCTCCCGCCACCGGCGTGTTCAACCGCAGGAGCAATTGCGTGAGGGCGGCCGCGGCGGCATAGAACCCCGTACGCGAACGCCGTGCCGCGACAGCGACGAACAGCAGCACCGGCAGCCACACATTGGCGAGGCTTCGGTAATCGTTGAACCACCGTCCGGGCAGGGCCAGGATCTGCACGTTGTAGAACACGAGACGCGGAAAGCTGCGCCAGTCCGACGGCGCACCCGGATTGAACACGGTGTTGTTGAAGCTCACGTACGCATGGTGGCGAAGCGATTCCCAATGCATGGGCAGCGCCGCGACGACGGCGATGCCGGATACGATGGCCATCCGGACAGCCGCACGCGAATCGCGAAAGTACGCGGCTTCGAGCGCGAGAAAGATCACCGCGTAGACGAAGAACGCCGCATGAGAATACAGGCAGAGCACGAGGCCGCACAGGAGAACAGGACCGCCCCAGGGCCGCCCCGCGCGGGCGCCGCCGCTGCCGATCAGCGCTGCCGTAGCCGAGAAGACGCCGACGAGTGAGTTCGTATCGCCGCTCCTGCCGATGGTCACGGAGTACCCCGCGACGAAGAGCGCGGCGAACCCGGCCGTGAAGAGGCCTGCAATGCGATGTTCGCGGCGGATGTCCCACCAGAGCATGGCAGGAAGCGCCAGGAACAATATCGCGTGCAGCACGTGGTAGCCGATACGATCGCCAAAGATCGTCATCGGCAGGAACGCGAGCACCGCGAAGTTCTGCGCGATATCCGTCGACGTCGGATACCCGCCAAGGAACCACCAGTTCCATCCGACGATGGAGCCCGCGCGCATCAGCCGGACGCCGTTGACCGCCTGCTGATAGAGCTCCGTCCAGTCATCCTTGAACGGAATCTGATTCCATTGGGACGGCGGCAGCATCGAGAGCACGATGCTCGCCAGATATCCGGTTCCGGCGAGCGCGAAGAGAATTGCGGACAGGCGTCCGATTTTCGACGGGCTGCCAAGGCGTCGAGTCGTTGCCGCGGCGGCAACGGTCGTGATTGCGAGCGCCGCGGCGTACCATGGCAGCCGCGGTCCGTGGAGCGCGCCGGCAATCGACGCCCACCGGCCGGTGAGCAGGAAATTGAGCCATGCGAGCGCGAGCGACAAGACGAGCGTGACGAACGTGCCGTAGCGGCCGTACGAGGGGGTCATTGACGAGTAGCAGGGGTGAAGCGATTGAATTATAGTGCTGCGGAGTCGATTCCTCTTGGAGGCTGGCGCCGCACACACCCCCGCGATCTCGCTCGTCGTGCCCACCTACAACGAGCGCGAGCGCCTTGGAGAGCTCGTCCGTGCGATCTTCGATGCGTATGCGCACGCCTCCATCGACGGCGAGCTCGTCATCGTCGACGACAATTCTCCGGATGGCACCGGCGGCGTTGCCGATGAACTCGCGTCGCTCCACGACATCCGCGTGTTGCATCGTCCGGGCAAACTCGGTCTCGGGACCGCCGTCGTCGACGGGTTCAACGCTGCAGCCGCTCCGGTTGTGGGCGTCATCGACGCGGATCTGAGTCATCCTCCGGCACTCGTGCCGGCGATGCTCAGGGTGATGCTGGACACTGGCGCCGATCTGGTGATCGGGAGCCGCTACGTTCCCGGCGGCGGCACGCGGAACTGGGAGTTGTCGCGCGTGCTGATGTCCCGATTCGCCTGCATGCTCGCGCGCGGTCTGACGCCCGTTCGCGATGCAACATCCGGGTTCTTCCTGATTCGCCGGGGGCTCGCGCGCGGTGTGACCATCTCGGCGGGCGGCTTCAAGATTTGCCTCGAGCTGTTGATTCGCAGCGGACCGCGGCTGGTCATCGAGGTGCCGTACGTCTTCGGCGGCCGCACCGCAGGCAAGAGCAAGATGAATCTGAAGGAAGCGGCAGGATATCTGGTGCAGCTTCACGATCTCCGCCGGTTCAAGGCGTCGCGACACGCCGCGCCGCCCGTGCATCGCGTCATGAGCCTGCGAGAGATGCCGAGATGACCGCACGATGGCATTGACCAGACGACTCGGGCGCCTGCTCTCGACGAAGCTGACGCGCGTCACCCTGGATCGATTCATCGCGGCTCACGCGACCGGCGGCCTGACGTTGGATCTCGGAGCGCAGACCGGCCCGTACGCCGTTCACTTTCCGCGGCGGGTCGCGCTGGACCTGCACGCAGCCCCCGGCGTGCACGTCGTCGGCGACGCGCTCGCGCTGGGCATCATGACGGCAAGCGTCGACGTCGTGCTGTGCACGGAGATGCTGGAACACGTCCCGTACCCGCAGGGCGCAATCGACGAGATGCGGCGCGTGCTGAAGCCCGGAGGTCTCCTGCTGCTCACGACGCGCTTTCTGTTCCCGATCCACGACGCGCCGCACGACTACTTCAGGTTCACGAAGTACGGACTCCGGCACCTGCTGCGCGAATTCGAGATTCTCGAATTGCACGAGGAGACGACCTCGGTCGGGACAGTCGCGGTGCTCCTGCAGCGCCTGGGCATGCAGGCCGAGACCCTGCGCTGGGCGCCGCTGCGCGCCGGCTGGCTCATGGCCGCCCGGGCGGTCCATCCGTTCTCGTTCCTGATCACGCGCGAATACGGGGACAGCCGGCGCCTCGTTCAGGAAACCGGAATCATGACGAGCGGGTATCACATCGCCTGCAGAAAACCGGCAGCACAGACAGCTGGGCCGGCCGCCTGACCCGTGTTCGATCGACTGAAGAATCTCTTTCGCAATCTCGCCATCTACGGCCTGGGTGACGTCGCGACCTCCTTCGTCAGCCTGCTGCTGCTGCCGATCTACACGCGCTACCTGACGCCGGCGGACTACGGAATCATTGCGATGCTCCTCACGGTCGAAGCGGCCGTGAAGGTCGTGTTCCGGTGGGGCGTGGATACGGCGTTCATGCGCCTCTATTACGACTGCAAGGATCAGGCGTCACGCCAGCGGCTGGCGAGCACGATCTTCTTCTTCCTGCTCGTCGTGAACGGGATGCTGCTCACGCTGGTCATCCCTACGGCAGGGTGGATGAGCCGAATGCTCTTCGGCACGCCGCAGCACGGCCGCTTGATCGTGCTCGTGATCGCGAACATGTTCGTCGCGAACCTGTTCTTCATCCCGTTCCAGGTGCTGCGGATTGGCGAAAAGTCGGGGCAGTTCGTCTCGCTCGTCTTCACGCGCTCGGCGGCCACGCTGGTCATGCGCCTGGTGCTCGTCATCTGGGCGCGCCTCGGCGTCCTCGGCATCGTCGCAGCGGACGTCGTCGTCACCGCCGCGTTCAGCGTCGTGCTCAGCCGCTGGTTCGTGCCGCTCATCCGTCCGATGTTTTCGCGGGCGATCATCCGTGACGCGCTCGAGTTCGGCCTCCCGCGAATTCCTCACAGCATCGCGCAGCAGGTCATCAGTGTTGCGGACCGGTATCTCCTGAACGCCTACGGCACGCTTCGCGACGTCGGCCTCTATTCGATTGGCGCGAGCTTCGGCCTCGCGTTGAAGTTGTTCCTGAGCGCGTTCGAGTACGCGTGGACGCCCTTCTTCCTGGGCGTGATGTCCGAGGCCGACGCGCCGCGGACGTACA
>JAICSD010000235.1 GCA_025937075.1 Vicinamibacteria bacterium
AACGCCTGCGACGTCTGCCAGCGGTACGTGAAGGCGTTCGACGGGCGTCACGCAGCCCGTCCGGTCATGCCTGTAGTGGATGCGATTGCGACGCTGCCGCTGGACGCGGCCGCGGTGCAGAGGGGCTATCGCTAGAAGTGCTCGCGCAACTGAAGTTGCGCGCTATGAGAATTACTGAGACTCTCCTTGTTTCCCGAGAATCCCGCCCGCCTTTTCCGACAGCCAGTTGAACAGGTGGCGCGTCTCCCAGAAGCGCCCGTTGTTCGAGCGCGCGCCGAGCACGACGACGGCGACGGGATTGCCCTGCGGGAGACGAATGAGCGTGGCGAGGCAGTAGCCGGCCTTGCTGATGAAACCGGTCTTGCCGCCCATGACGTCGACATCCCCGCTGAGCAGCAGGTGATTCGTGCTGTGGATTGGAATCGTGCGGCGGTTCGTCGTCACCGTATAGGTCGGCGTGCGCATGACTGAGGCGATGCGCTCGTCGTTCGCGGCGAAAGTGATGAGGTGCGAGAGATCGAATGCCGACGAGACGTTGTCCGGATTGAGGCCCGACGGATCAGCGAAGCTCGTGTTCTGAAGTCCCATCTCGATCGCCTTCTCGTTCATCCGCTCGACGAACGGGGCGGTGCCGCCGTGTGATGTACGCGCGAGCGCACGCGCTGCGCCGTTATCCGAGGCTATCAGGAGCAGGTGCAGGAGTTCGCCCGCCGTGATGTGATCCTTCGCCTTGAGATAGGTGGTCGACGCGGCGTACACGTCGCTGCGCTCGATGGTGACGTCGGCCGACAAGTCCGGATTGTCTTCCATGTAGACCAGCGCCGTCATCACCTTCGTGATGCTCGCGATCGAACGCTTGTCCTGCGAGTTCTCCTCGTAGAGGATCTGGCCGGTGCCGGGGTCGAAGATGATCGCGGCGGCGGCACGAACGTCGGGCACCAGAGCGCCCGTCGCGTCGGTCTTGAACCGCGGCGTCATCGCCTCCTGAAGCGCCCGCAGGCGGGTCGCTTCTCTGGCTCGTGCGACGGCGCGCGCCCGCGCCAGCGTCGTCCGGCGCGATCGGGCGGTGGTTGCCGAGTAGGCGGATTTCCGTTTGGCGGTGGCGGTTGTCGAAGACTTCCTGGTTGTCTTGCGCTGCGCGGCATCGGCCGAGGCGACAGGAACAACGAGGGATACACCCAGCGCCGCGGTGAGCACGCGGGCGACCAGCAGAGGACGGATCAGGCGCAAGAATCCTCCATGTACGGCCAAGCGGCTGGCTGGGACGCAACCGTTGGAATCTGTCAGTGGGACGCCAGAGAGTTTAGCAACAAACTCCATCACGTGCAACCACTTATGAACCTGAACGGGACGCTTTCCGGGCCGGGTCCGGAAAGGTCCGGAGGTGGGCCCGTGCGCAGAAGGTTATACAAGAGACGTTCCACCTCAGGCGTTTTGCTTTTTCTGTTCTTCTGCCCCACCCTCAATCCGCGGCCTCCGCGTGACATAATCCCCGGCCGTGACGATGCGTGAGGACTCCGAGTATCAGGCGCTGCGGGCGACAATCCGGGAACGCGGCACCGCGCGCATGGTGCTCCTTCCCCTCTGTCTCGCGCTGTGGGCAGGAGTCGCGATTGCGACCACAGCCGTGGTCGCCCTGCCGATCGCCGCGCTCGGCCCGCTCCTGGTGCTCGCGGCGGGCTTCGAAAGCATCTACGCCCTCCACCTGAATGTCGAACGGATCGGACGCTACCTGCAGGTCTTCCACGAACCCGATGGCGGGTGGGAACACGTCGCGATGATGTTCGGCCAGCGCTACCGGGGCGGCGGGCCCGATGCGCTCTTCGGCACGGTGTTCCTGATCGCGATCGCGCTGAACTACCTGCTCGTCGCGCTCGGGGCGACGACCCCGGAGCTGGTCGTGCTCGGGATTCTCCACCTGCTCGTGGCGCTGAGAATCGGAACCGCCCGCCGGTATGCGGCCAAACAGCGCCGCGTCGATCTCGAGCGCTTTCACGCGATCAAGAGCGACGGCACGGCACAATGATCCAACCGCTTGGCGAAAAGATTCAAAGATTGTCACACGCGGCTGCCCGAAAACGTCACCTCGTTCCGCGACTTTTCTCGCCTGGGGAGATCCCTCTGAGCGAAACACACGCGAAATCCGGGGCAGCGGCGCACGGTGATGACGGCGGACCGCGCCTTTGAAGCGATCACCTCATCGGTACAGAAGTTGCTCATTTTGGCGCGTCGGGAGAGTCGCCATGATGAGTCTCGTTCGCCTGCTCGGGTTCACGACGCTCGCGTGCGGCTGCGTCACGGGGCGGTATCGTGAGGTGGCGACGCATCGCGAAGTGATCTACGTCGAGGAAAAGGGGCACGGCTGCGCGCATTCCACGCATCGCCGCAATCACACGCTCGCGCCCGCGCGCTTCGGAACCCCAGCGCCGCTTCCTGTCTCGAAAGCTTCCTAACGCCCAACTCCCAACTCTTCAATGAGAATTGGGAGTCAAAAAATGTGGCGTTGGAAGTTGGGAGTTGGGCGTTCTCGTTCCGCATCGATCGATCCGCATTGCACTTCCGTAATCGCGCACCTTCACTTCTTACAATCCTGGCATCCCGAATCCCCGATCCCCCGAATCCCAAGCCGATTGGGCATTCTGGATCAGGGATTCGGGATCAGGGATTCGGGATTAGGGATTCAAAACCTGACCCGCGCCCCGAGCTGCAGCTGCCAGCGGGACCGGAGGTCGTCGCGATTGAATCGTGAAAAGGTCGGCGAGACGAGCGTCGTGATGTTGTAACCCGTCACCGGCGAGGCGAGCGTCGGCGTGCTGGGAACCGGCGACGGCTGCAGGATGTCGTTGAACAGCGGATACAGCACCAGCCCTTTGTTCGAATCGAAGAGGTTGATCAGGTTCAACGCGTCCAGCGTGACCTCTGTCCTGAAGCGCTTGTACGGCAGTTGGACGGCGAACCGCGCGTCGAGCGTGTTCGTCCACGGCGAGCGGCAGGCGTTCCGCGGATTGATCTGGCCGACGTACTTCGACAGGCAGTCGTCACCGTTGATCCAGTTGAGGAAGTCCTGGTACGTCCCGCCCGTGTACGTCAGCGGGTCCGAAGACGTTGGGATGTAGACGAGGTCGTTCCCGGTGCGTCCATCGCCGTTGACGTCGCCGTTGAACACCATCGCGAAGGGACGTCCCGACTGCCCCGAGTAGAACACCGAGACCACCGGCTTCACCACTCTGGCGAACGGCATGTCGTAGCTCACGGCCAGCGTCACGCGGTGGCCCGGATCGAAATTGGACCGTGAGAGCGGCGCGTCGTTCGGATTGCCCGGCACGTACACGTTGCCCCAGTTCGAGGCGGCCTGGTCCGACGTGCCGTCCATGATGGACTTCGCGACCCCGTACGAGTACGAGCCCTGGATGAAGAGCCCGCGCGTGAACGGGCGCCGCACTTCGTACGCGATGTTGTACGCGTAGCCCTTGCCCGTGTTCTGGAGCAGGATGGCATCGCTCAGCGTCGTGAACTTGCGCGTGAACAGCGGCCGTCCGCCGATGCCGGACGCGCCGGACACGGGCACATAGTTCAGGTTCTGGTACTTGATGTCGTCGACGGTCCTCGACCAGACGAAGTCCGCCGAGCCGGTGAAGCCCCACGCGAGCGTGTGGTCGAAGCCGACGTTGCCGCGAAGGACGGAGGGGTATTTGAAATCAGGATCGATGAGGTCGATCTCGTTCGTGAACGTGCCCGCCGGTGCTCCGGTCACGGTCGCCGGCTGGTTCAGCGGATCGGTGATGAAGGGGATCTGATTCGCCGTGTTGCGCGACGCGCCGATGCGCGTGAAGTCGATTCCGGTGTTGCCGAACTGGTTCGAAATCCACACGTACGCGGGGCGGCCCGTGAAGAGCCCGACGCCGCCGCGAATCTGCTCCGTGCCGTTCCCGCTCAGGTCGTAGTTGACGCCCACGCGCGGTGACCACTCGACGTTGCTCGGCACGACATCCGTCCGGTAGCCGAAGTTCTGTTCGGCGATCGGGTTGGCGTTCGGCTTCGTCGGGAACGTCGGGGCATCGAGGCGGACGCCGTACGTGAGCGTGACCCGCGGCTTGGCGCGCCACTGGTCGCCCGCGTAGAAGCCCCACTGGCGCACCTTGAACGCCGCCGGCTGCAGCGGATCGCTCGTTGCCGAGAAGCTGTGGTCGTACTGCTGCGCGAAGCCGGTCTCGAAGCTGCCGATGCTGCTGAAGAAGTACGTACCGAAGTTGTCGCGGATGAAGAGGTTCGTGAGGTCGAGGAACTCGTTGTGCGTGCCGAGCGTGAAGGTGTGCGTCCCTTTCAGCAGCGTGTACGCGTCGTTCAGCTCCACGATGTCCTGGTCGATGGCGTTTCTCGCGGAGAACTGCTCCGTCCCGGAGACGACGGTCACGCCTGACGCGAGCTGCACCGTCACCTGCGGAAACGGGGGGTTGCCGATCGGGCTTTCGCGATGGTCGCGCACGCGCGTGTAGGTGAGCCGCAGCTCGTTCACGCCCTTGCCGATCTGCGAGTTCAACTGGCCGACCATGGAGTTCGTCTTGCTCACATAGCGGTAGAACGCGTCCGGCGTGCGGAACGCGCTCGTCGAGATCGGGCTGATATCGTTGAAGCCGCTGATGTAGTTGTCGCGAATCGTGAGCTGGTGCCCGCGCGCAATGTTGAAGTCGCCCCGGACGAAGTACTTGTCGCTGTCCGTGCCTCGCGTGAACTCGCCGCCCGGATTCGATCCCGGCGTGTAGTTGTATTTCGTCTCCAGGTCGTCGACGAAGCGCTCGAACAGCGCCGGCTCGCGAAACGTCTGGCCGCAGCCCGTCACGCAGAAGCCGGTCGGCCGCGCCTTGCGCGCGTAGTCGACGGTGCCGAAATAGAAGGCCTTGTTCTGCACGATCGGTCCGCCGAGGCTGCCGCCTCCCTGCTTGTCGCGGAACGTCGAGATCTTCTGGTCCGTGACGCCCTTGCCCACCCAGTCCTGGTTGCGGCCGAAGAAGAACGCGGTGCCGTGGATGTCGTTGGTGCCGCTCTTGGTGATCGCGTTGATGCCGCCGCCGGAGAATCCTCCCTGCCGCACGTCATACGGGGTGACGACGAGCTGGATCTCCTGGATGGCGTCGAGGCTGATCGGCTGCGTTTCCGCGGTGCCGCCGGGCGTGCCGGCGGAGCTCGCGAGCCCGAACAGGTCGTTGTTCACCGCGCCGTCGATCTGCAGCGAGTTGTAGCGATAGCTGTTGCCGGCGACCGACAGCGCCGCCGGACCGTCGCCGCCGCCGCTCCCCTGCGCGACGAACAGCGGGCTGATGCGCGCGATGTCCGTCAGGCTGCGCGTAATCGTCGGCAGGTTCTCCTTGACGGCGTTCGAGATATTGTCTGCCGTGCCCGCGCGCGAGAGATCGATCTGCGGACTCTGCGCCACGACTTCGACGGTCTCGCTGACCGTCGCGAGCTGCAGCTTGAAGTCGACGGTGCGCTCCTGGCCCAGCGCGACGTCGACGTTCTCCTCCTTCTGATCCTTGAAGCCGGACATCGCGACGGACACCGTATACGGACCGACGCGCACGTTCAGAATGCTGAAGCGGCCGTCGGTTCCCGTCACGGCTTCGTAGCTCGTGCCGGTCGGAACGTGAACGGCCGTCACGGTCGCACCGGGCAGCACGCCGCCCTGCGCATCGGTCACCGTCCCCGCAACACTCCCCGTCGTCACCGTCTGTGCGGCCGCCGCGAGCGGCAGCAGCAAGAGACAGAGCACGGCTGCAAGGCCGGCCGCCTTAGTACACGATCTCATCACCTGTTCTCCAATGGCTGATTGGCAGTACCGGAAGAATTGCGTTCAAATTATATCGCGGCCCTGAAAGGGCCGCGCGACGACCGTGTACGTGGCGCGGCCCGGTCAGGGCCGCGATACTTTATTTAGATGCCGACGGCGCGGGCGGCGGCTTGAGCGTGTACGACGTCCGGTACTTCAGGTCGTAGTGCCCCGGCTTCTTGACGCGGATCTCGATGTTGCGGCGCTTCTTGGTCGGGTCCGGATTGCTCGAATAGTAGCCGAGCACGTAGTAGTCGCTCGTCTCCGCGTCGATACGCTTCAGCGCCCGGTCGAAATCGTTCGAGTTCACCACCGCGACGCCGCCGGTCTGCTCGGCCAGCACGCGCAGGCTCTGCTGCGTTTCGCGGATGTGGTTCTGCCACTCGACCTGATCCACGTTCTCGTCGAGGTCCGGTCCGCCGACGAGGCCCCGCGGGTCGATCGTGTACAGCGTCGCGTTCGCGCGGTTCGCTTCGCGCGTCAGCTCCGCCAGCTCCGACGCGAGGTCGGCCGCGGCGAACTCGTTGTTCTGACGCGAAATCGAGAACGGGTTGACGTCGGAATTCGAGCTGCTGTCGTCGCCGCTGCTCGGATAGCTGCAGTTCGCCTGTCCCGGCACCGAATTGTCGCAGCTCATGCCCATGCGCTCGGCGCTGGCCTTCTCGCGCGACGTCGCGAACGGATCGAAGTCGTATCCGTTGCTCACGTAGATGACGGCCTTGCGCCGGTTGTGCACCTGCTCGAGCGCCTTGAGCGTGTCGTACACCGTCGAGAACGCCACGTGCGCGCGATAGCGGACTTCCGGCGGCCCCTGCGATCCATCGGGCGTGTCGATGATGTCCGACGGCTTCAGCCCGTTGCCCGCGATCTTGTCCATCGCCTCGTCGAGCCGCTTGCGATCGTAGGTCATGTCAATCGCAATCGACGACGGCCCCGACGACACGATGCCGAACATGTCACCTTCGTGCACCAGCTCCTTGCTGATGCGCTTGAAGAGATCGCGGATGCGTCCGGTGTTGCGGAAATCGAGATGCAGATCGTCGACGAAGATGATGAAGATCCGTCCGGCGGCATCGTTGGTCGGCTGCGGCGGCGGCAGCAGGATCCCTTCCTGCGAGGGCCTGGGCGGGGCCGTCGAGACGTTGTAGGTGCGGCCGCCATGGACCAGGACGAACGACACGATCTTCTGTGCGACGCCGTCTTCGTAGACCTCGAAGTCGTTCTGTTTGAGGTTGGCGTCGAACTGCCCCTCCGGGTTGCGCACGATCACGTCGCTC
>JAICSD010000558.1 GCA_025937075.1 Vicinamibacteria bacterium
GCGTTGCCGGTCAGCGCCCGAAGTTCCTTCAGTTCCGCGATGGTCCGTTCAGGATTGAGAGAAGTGCTCACGCCAGGATTGTAACGCCCGCTTCCGTAGCATGGGCGTCTCGCCCATGCCTTCGCGATATTGATTGGCGAACGAAGAGGCATGGCCGAGACGGCCATGCTACTGAGGGGAGGCAAGCGAAGGCCCGCTCATGGGCCGGCAGAGCGTGATCCGCAGCGCGCCGTACTCCGAGATGTAGAGGTTTCCGCTCCGGCGGTCTTCGGTGATATCGAGCGGGTTGACGAGGTTCGACAATCCCGCGATGCCGAACTTCTCGGAGTTCACATCGCCCTTGGCATCCAGACCGAGCACGAGGATGTCGCTGCCGACGTTGTAGCGGCAGACCATGAGCTTGTGCTTGAGACGCCCGCCGAACGCGTCGCCCATGTACTCGATCACGCCGTCGGCCGAGACGTGCTTGCCGAAGGAGTAGCACGCGGGGACGTAATCGGGGTCGGGCTGCGTCCCGACGGGGTACTGGAATGTTTCCGCGAAGTCATAGCCCGCGGTCGGATTCCCGCCGTTGAGGACGTAGTGGCCCTGGAACGGATTGGGATGACCGTGGAATTTGCCGGGCGCGATCTTGAAGAGCCAATCGTCTTCCGCCGTCGAGAGGTCGCGCACGGGTGGGGCGTCCGCGCCCGCGGGCGCGTGGCCGCCGGCGCTGGAGCCGTTGGTCGGAACGTACAGGTGCCCGTTGCTGTGCCAGCAGAGATCGTACGCGTTGCGCACGCCGGTCGCGTACACCTTCACCGGCGCGTCGGCGGCGAACGGGTCATACGTCCCGCCGACATCCGGGGTGAGCAGGTCCACGGCCTTGCCGGGAATCATCTGCGTGCGATCGACGCGAATGATCGACGCCGTCATGAGATGCTCGATGCGATTTCCCCAGATCTCGTCCGGCGAGCCGAATGAGGAGCTGCTGCCCTGCGGGAAGTAGATCGCCCCGTCCGGCCCGATCGACGGCTGGTTGGTCATGTGATCGCGGATCGAGCGCGGGAAGTGGATCGCGACGTCCGCGACATCTTCCAGGTCCGGCCCCGCGAGCCGTGTGAGCTTGCCGCTGAAGTCCGGCGCATTGTTGAACGTGAAGGCGCAGTTCGTTGCCCAGACGATCGGGTACGCCGGCGTGCTCTGCGGATCGAAGCAGAAGCCGATCACGATGCGCGGGCCGTTGTTGTAGCGGTGCATCGACGTGATCACGTGCGGATTGCCCAGCGTGCCGTCCGATTCGATCGGGAAAACGAAGAACCGCCCGTCATCGCTGCTGGCCCAGAGTTTTTCATCGGGGCCGACGCGCAGGCATGTGAAGCCGGTGCCGGTCGCGTTCGCCAGCGCTACCTTCTCGAACTGGATGGAGGGATCGGGGCGATTGACGGTGGTGAAGCTCGTCGCGTAGGGGATGAGCGAAGCGCCGCTCTGATGGCGCACGGCGGCGGTGAGGATAAACGTGTAGTTCGTCCCCTCCGCGAGCGGTTTCGTTGGCCGGAGCGTGATCGTGCGGTCGCCGCTGAGCTTGACGACCGCGGGCACCTGTTTCTGATCGCTCGTGCGCACGAGCATGACGCTCGAGGAGTTGA
>JAICSD010000469.1 GCA_025937075.1 Vicinamibacteria bacterium
CGAAGAAGAACTGCGGGCGGCGACGAACCAGGCGCACACAGACGACGCGTGCGCGACGATGCTGGACACCGGCATCGAACTGCTGGTGCTCAAGCGCGGCGGCGACGGCGCGCGCGTCTTCCGGCCCGGATCAGCGCCGCAGGACATCGCCCCATTTGCTATCACCGTCATGAACGTGCTCGGCGCTGGCGACGCCTTCGCGAGCGGGTTCATCTACGGCATCCTGCAAGGCTGGGAGCCCGCAAAGGCCGCGCGCCTGGGCAATGCCACCGGCGCGATCGTCGTCACCCGCCACGGCTGCGCGAACTTCATGCCGACCATTCCCGAGGTCCGCGAGTTTCTGGCCGCCCAACGCGCCACCGATCTGACGGTGTGAGCGCAAGGCGAGGTGGATGAAGCTCACCGTCGGACTCATCGGATGCGGACGGCTTGGACGGGTCTACGCGCGCGATCTCTCGTCACGAATCGCGGAAACGCGCCTCGCGGCGATCGCGGATGTGAATCCTGCCGTTGCCGAAGACGCCGCCGCCGAATTCGGCACGCGGGCAGTTGCTGACGCAGGCGACCTCTTTCACGACCCCTCGATCGATGCGGTGGTGATCGTCAGCCCGACGCACACGCACAAGGAACTCGTCATCGCGGCGGCGGGCGCACGCAAACCCGCGTTCTGCGAGAAGCCGCTCGCGCTGTCGCTGGCGGACTGCGAGCAGATGCAGACGGCCGTCGAGCGCGGCGGGGCGTTCTTCCAAATGGGCTTCATGCGGCGCTTCGATCCGGGGTACGTGGCCGCAAAGCGTCACCTGGACGAGGGGCGCATCGGACGCGCCGTCGTGTTCAAGTCGACGTCCCGGGATCCCTACCCGCCCAGCCTCGAATACGCGAACCCGGCCAGCAGCGGCGGGATGCTCGTGGACATGGGCATTCACGATTTCGATCTTGCGCGCTGGTTCATGGGAAACGTCGCCAGCGTCTCGGCCGTCGGCGGAGTGCTCGCCTATCCCGAACTCGCGTCGGTCGGCGATATCGACAACGCCATCGCCACGCTGACGTTCGTCGACGGGCGGCTCGGCGTCGTCGACCTCACCCGCAACGGCGTCTACGGGTACGACATCAGCACGGAGCTGCTCGGGACCGAAGGAACGCTTCGGATCGGCTACCTGCGCGAGACGCCGGTGCTGACGATGACGAAGAACAGCGTGTCGCACGACACGGTCCCCTATTTCATGCAGCGGTTCGAGCGCGCCTACACGGCGCAGCTCCAGAACTTCGCATCGAACGTCCTGCAGCAGCGAGAGCCGCCGATCACGATTGACGACGGCGTCCAGGCGCTCCGTGTCGCGCTGGCCGCGACCGACGCGCAGCGCACGGGCGAGCGGGTCGACGTGCGCTCCGCACGCGCGGATCGACGCTAGCGCGCTCGCGAGGGTCCTGACCTCGCGCGTGTGCTATCGGGGAGTTCCCACCGGCTTTCCGTGCGCGAGCGCTGCGGCCTCGTCGTAGGTCGGAACGCCGTTGATGGCGCCGAGCCGCGTGCAACTGATCGCCGCAGCCGCGTTCGCGAAACGGATCGCGTCACGGGCGCGCTCGCCCCGCAGCAACGCGGTGATGAACGCGCCGCGGAACACGTCGCCGGCGCCCGTCGTATCGACCGCATCGACCGTGAACGCGGGCTCGTGATAGAAGGTGTCGCCGTCGAGCGCGACGGCCCCGCGCGGCCCGAGCGTCACGCACATCAACCCGTCGTTCAAGCGCCGGAGGTCCCGCAGCGCGCGCTCGAAATCCGCCTCACCTGTCAACGCGGCGGGCACGTGCTCGGCGAAGATGGGAATCGTCACGGACTGGACGAGCGCTTCCGTGCGGGCGGTGATGCGGTCGATGTCGCTCGTCACGATCCGGCCGGCGCCGCGTGCGATCGCCGCGGCCATGATCGCGGCTTCCTGATCGACGTCGTCCACGTGCACCACGCGCGCGGCGGCCAGCGCCTCCGGCGGAACCTCGCGAGGCCGGAGCAGCAATCCTTCTGCGCGGTCCCAGAGGACGATCCGCTCGCCGGCGTGTTCGTCGACCATGATGACGGCGAACTGGTTCGTGACGTCGCGGATGACCGCGTCGATCATGTCGATGCCGTGCCGCGCCAGCTCCTCGCGGACGCGCCGGCCGTTGTCGTCCGTGCCGGTCGCGCCGATGTACTTGGCGTGCAGTCCCATCGCCGCGCACGTGCAGAGCGCCGTCGCGACCTGGCCGCCGCAGCACAATGAGTGGCTGCTGATCCGCATCTTCGCGTTCGGGCCGTCCCGCTCCGGATACGCCGGCAGCCGATACACGTAATCGACCGAATTGGCGCCGATTCCCACGACGTCGAACACGGCGGGTGCCTCTGCACTCATGTGTGGAAGTATATCTGTGATGAACACCTCTCGCGTATTCATGCTGGCATCCGATCACCGCTGGCAATGGCAGGAATGGTGCGACAAGAACGACGTGTCGCACGAGCGCATTTCCGAGGTGAAGCGGCTCGTGCTCGAGGCGTTTCTCCAGGCGCGCGACCGATCGAACCAGGTGCGCGATTATGGCGCGCTGCTGCTCGACAACCAGTATTCGGCGGAGGCCATGGCGCGGGCGATGGCGCTCGGAATTCCCGTCGGCGCGCCCGTCGAGAAAGCCGGCGTATTCCCGCTCGAATGGGAGCGAGAACCCTTTCACGCCGTGTCGCGCGGCAACAGCTTCGTCAAGGTGCTCGTGCGATACCGGCCCGAATGGCCGCAGGACGACCGTGAGGAGCAGTGGAACAAGCTGCTCGACCTGCAGGCCTGGTGCCGCGCCGAGAAGATTCCGCTCCTCGTCGAGATCATCATCATGAAGGCCGGCGAAGACGAACAGGACTTCGAACGGCGAGGACGGCCGGCGATGATCGCCGGCCTTATCCGCGAGGCGTACGCCCGCGGACTGGTGCCGGCGATCTGGAAGATCGAGGGCACGACCAGCCGCGACGGCGCCGTCGCGATCGATGCGGCGATTCGAGAACGAGATGAACCGCGTCAGCTCATTCTGGGAAAGGGCGCAGGACCGGAAGCCATCGCTTCGTGGTTCGACGCCGCCGCGGGGCTGGAGTCAACCGCAGGCTTCGCGATCGGCCGATCCGTGTTCATGGAACCGGGGAGTGCATTTCTGAAAGGCGACCTGTCCGCAGCAGATGCGATCTCGGAAATCGCGCGGCGGTACCTTGGATTTGTGGACGGGTGGACCCGGCGGGAGCGCGGCGCCCCAAAAAGGGGCGCCCAACAGGAATCAACGCGGCGCCCCCAAAAAGGGCGCGCAACCGGAATCGACGCGGCGCCCCCAAAAGGGGCGCCCG
>JAICSD010000223.1 GCA_025937075.1 Vicinamibacteria bacterium
CGATCCTCCGCGACGGCACGCGCCTCCCCGTCAGTCGCGCGGGTTACGCACGACTGTCGGAACTACTGTGAACCGCACAGAAGCCAGCAGGCCAGTAGAGACGCCGCGCGGGGTGCGCGGCTCCGCTTCGCGGGTGCCCGACTCCGCTTCGCGGGTGCGCGGTGCTTCGTGCTCGGTGCTGCGCGCGCGGCGAGCGGGAGGAGCGATGTGGGCGAGGACGGGGCGCCCCGATTCGCGCGCAGGCGGCTCCCTCGTCGACGCGTCTTTCCCGCCGCCGAGCACGAATTGGGGCTGTCCGAGCTGGGGCCCCATCGCGGGCCGCTCCGCGCCGGGTGGCAGCTTCGCGGGTGCTCGGTGCTTCGTGCTCGGTGCTGCGCGCGCGGCCCGCTTGACATCCGTGCTGCACCTGGATTAACTATCTAGTTAGTTAATTATGGCGAAGCGGACGGAGCGCGGCGACTCGCGGGACCGGGTGGTTGCGGCGGCGGCGAAGGAATTTGCCGCGCACGGCTACGCCGGCGCCAACATGGACCGCCTCGCACGCGCGGCTCGCCTCAACAAGGCGATGATCTACTACCACTTCGGCAGCAAGGCCGCCCTCTACCGCGCCATCCTCGTCGACATGTTCGACGACGTCGGCCGCCGCGTCCGAGAAGTGGCGGAGGCCAGGCTGACGCCCGACGAGAAGATCCGCGCGTTCGTCGCGGCGATCGCCGAAGCCGCTGCGGCGCATCCGCACTTTCCGCCCATCTGGCTCCGCGAGCTGGCCGAAGGTGCGCGCCACGTCGATGCCGCCACGCTCGCGTACGCGCGCGACGTCCTCGCCACGCTCGGCAGCATCATCCGCGAAGGGTGCGCGGCCGGCACGTTCAAGCCGGCGAACCCGCTGATCGTGCACGCGGGCATCGTCGCGCCGCTCATGTTTTTCTTCGTCACGGACGGGATCAGGGGCAAGCTCGCGACCGCCGGCGTGCCCGGCGTCCACATCACGCGCGACGCCGTCGTCGAACACGTGCAGCGGATCGCGCTGGCGGTACTGAAAGGGCGGGTTGGATGAAGACAACGATGGCTGTCGTCGCGCCGCTGCTGGCGGCGGCGCTCCTGGGATGTCATCGCGGGGGCAAGGACGCGGTGCCGCGCGTCACGGGCTATGTGGAAGCGACGGACGTACGCGTGTCGGCGCAGGTCGGAGGACGTCTGCTGGATCTGCGCGTCGGCGAAGGCGATCGCGTGACCGCCGGCGAGATCGTGGCGACACTCGATACGGCCGATGCCGAACTCGCGCTGCAGCGCGCACACGCCGATCGCGATCAGGCCGCCGCGCAGCTCCATCTGCTCGAAGCAGGCTCGCGGCCCGAAGACATCCGCCAGGCGTCCGCGCAGCTCGCATCCGCTCAGGCGGACGTGCAGGCGGCGCAGGCGCAGCTCGACGCCGCATCGGCCGACGTGACCCGATTCGAGAATCTGCTCCGCGCCAATGCAGGTTCGGTCAAGCAGCGCGACGACGCGGTGACGAAGCGTGATGTGGCGGCCGCGCAGGTCCACGCCGCCGCGCAACGCGCGCAGGCGGCGTCCGATGCCCTCGCGCGCCTTCGGGCCGGCTCGCGCCCGCAGGAAATCGCCGCCGGGCGGGCCCGCGTCGCGTCCGCGGACGCGCAGATCGCCGCGCTGCAGAAGAACGTCTCCGACGCGGTCGTCAAAGCGCCGGTCTCCGGCATCGTGACGTCGAAGCTCGCAGATGCGGGCGAGATCCTGCCGCCGCGCGGCCCGATCGTCGTCATCACCGACCTCGATCACGCGTGGGCCAACGTCTATGTCGACGAGCGGATGGTGCCGTCGCTCAGGATCGGCCAGCCCGCGACGATCGTGACCGATGCGGGACAGCGGCTGCAGGGCACGATCACGTTCATCTCACCCAAAGCGGAATTTACGCCTCGCAACGTGCAAACGGCGGAGGAGCGGTCGAAGCTCGTGTACCGCGTGAAGGTGTCCGCCAACAACGCGTCGGGCGTGCTCAAACCCGGGATGCCGGTCGAGGCGGAGCTGCAGGTTGCGCCATGAATGAGAACGGCGCCGCGCTTCTGCTGCAGCACGCCGTCAAGCGTTATGGGGCGACCGAGGCGTTGCGCGACTTGTCGTTCGACGTGCGGCGTGGCGAGATGTTCGGCCTCATCGGCCCGGATGGCGCCGGCAAGACAACGACGATTCGGCTCACATGCGGACTCCTGGAGCCTGATGGCGGGACCGTGCGCGTGCTCGGGCGGGATCCGGTCGCGGAACACCGCGCGACGACAGGCGCGATCGGCTATCTCTCCCAGCGCTTCAGTTTGTACGGCGACCTGACGATCGACGAGAACATCGCGTTCTTCGCAGAAATCCACGGCGTGCGCCGCTACAGGGACGCGCGCGATCGACTGCTCGACATGACGCAGCTGACGCCCTTTCGCGCGCGTCGGGCGGACCGCCTCTCGGGCGGGATGAAGCAGAAGCTGGCGCTGGCGTGCACGCTCGTGCACGAACCGGAGCTCCTGCTGCTCGATGAGCCCACGACGGGGGTCGACCCCGTTTCGCGCCGCGAATTCTGGAAGCTCCTCGCGGAATTCCTGTCGCGCGGGCTCACGATCGTGATGGCGACGCCCTACCTGGACGAAGCGGAGCGGTGCTCACGGGTCGCCCTCCTGCACGAAGGGCGGCTGCTCGCGCTCGATGAGCCCGCCCGGCTGCAGACCCGCTTGAGCGGGCAGATCCTCGAGATCATCACCGACACGCCGCGGCCCCCGGTCGAGATTCTCATGCGCGTGCCGGGCGTGGAGGACGTGCAGCTCTTTGGCGATCGCGCGCACGCACGCGTCGCCGCCGCGGAGGCGTCCAGCGTGAGCGGCGCCATCGGGGCGGCGCTCGGCCGCGCCGGGGTCGCCCTCGACAGCGTCCGGCCGATCGTTGCCTCACTCGAGGATGTGTTCATCGATTTGATCACCACACGCTGAGAAGAAAATGCGTTTCATTGTTTGCGCGACGATTCTGACGATTGCAGCGATGACTCCGTGCCCTGCGGCGCAGGACGCTCCTCCAGTGCGAATCACGCTCGACGACGCGATCCGGCAGGGCCTTGCGGCGAGCGAGCGGCTGGCGGAACTCCACGCCCGCGAAGAGGCGGCGGATGCGACGGTGGCGTCGCGCGAAGCGGCGGACCGCCCGGCTGTGGCCGCGCAGGCGGGCTACACGCGCACGAACCACGTCGACGAATTCGCGATTGCGATCCCCGGGCAACCGCCACGCGTCGTGTACCCCGATATTCCCGACAACTACCGGACCCGTCTGGATCTGCAGTGGCCCATCTACACAGGCGGGCGAACGGACGCCCTCGAACGTGCGGCGCGGGCAGAAGCTGCCGCGGCCGGCGAGGACGTGGCCGCCGCACGAGCGGACCTGCGTCTGGAAATCACCCGCGCGTTCTGGGCACTGGTCACCGCCGAGGAGACGACACGTGTGCTGCAGCGGTCGGTCGACGCCATTACCGCGCAGGTCTCCGATCTGCGCACGCGCTTCTCGCAGGGCCTGATCCCTCCCAACGATGTCTCGTCCGCCGAGGCGCAGCAGGCTCGCCAGCGGCTGCTGGCAGCGCAGGCGGCAAACCAGCGGGGGATCGCCGAAGCGGATCTGCGTCGGCTGACGGGCAACGAAACGGCTGGCCGTCTCGAGCCGGACCCGGGCTCCGCCGCCGTGCCGGCGGCTGCAGACTCGCATGCGGAAGAAGTAGCAACGCTCATCGCGACAGCACTCCACGCGCGACCCGAGCGGCGCGCGCTCGAGCGGCGCGTGAGCGCGGCGCGCGAGCAGGTCACCGCGGCCTCCGCCGCATGGAAGCCCCAGATCGCCATTGGAGCCGGCTACGACTACGCCCGGCCGAATCCGCGAATTTTTCCGCGCACGACCGACTGGCGCACGTCGTGGGACGCCTCGTTCAGCCTCTCCTGGACGTTGTGGGACGGCGGGCGTCGCGCGGCGGACCGTGCCGCCGCCGCGGCCAGCGAGGCGGCGCTCGAGGCGCGGGCTGCCGACTTCGATCGCGCGCTGACATTCGAGGTGCGGCAGCGGCGGCTGGAGCTCGATTCGAGCGTCGCGGCGATTACCGCGGCAGATGAGGAGGTGCGCGCCGCCTCGGACGCCGAACGCGTGGTGGGCGAACGGTACCGCGCCGGCGTCGCGACCCCGACCGACGTGCTCGACGCGCAGGTCGCGCGGCTCCAGGCGGAACTGGATCGGACGAAAGCGGTTGCCGACGCGCGCCTGGCGGAGGCCCGGCTCGCGCGCGCGACGGGGCAGCAGCCATGAGCGTCGCGATCGACGTCAGCCATCTCACACGGCGATTCGGATCGTTTGTCGCCGTGGACGACGTCACGTTCGACGTGAAGGCCGGCGAAATCTTCGGCTTTCTCGGGAGCAACGGCGCCGGGAAGTCCACCACGATCCGCATGCTCTGCGGTCTGCTGAAACCCACATCCGGCACGGCGACCGTCGGCGGCGTCGATGTGACCAGTGATCCGGAGGGAGTGAAGCGTCGCATCGGCTACATGTCGCAGCGGTTCTCCCTCTACGAGCTGCTGACCGTGGACCAGAACATCCGGTTCTTCGGCGGCATCTACGGCCTGGACGATGCGGCGCTGGCGGTGCGGCGCGCGTTCGTGATCGAGATGGCGGGCCTCCAGGGACGGGAACGGACCCTGGCTCGCGATCTCGCGGGCGGCTGGCGGCAGCGGCTCGCGCTCGGCTGCGCCATCCTGCACGAGCCGTCGATTCTGTTCCTTGACGAGCCGACCGGCGGCGTCGATCCGTTGTCGCGCCGGCAGTTCTGGCGGCTCATCGACGACCTGTCGAACAGCGGCGTGACCGTCCTCGTCACCACCCATTACCTGGACGAAGCCGAGCGCTGCCATCGAGTCGCGCTCATCAACGCCGGCAGGCTCGCCGCGATCGGGACCACCGCGGAGGTGAAGCGCATCTTCGCAGACCGGCCGATTCTCGAGGTGCGCGCCGCAAGCCCCGTCGAGACCATGCGGCAGCTCGACGCCCTGCCGGAAGTCGAAAGCACGAGCCTCTTCGGCACCACCGTCCACGCGGTCCTCAGAACGCCGTCTTCGACTCCGGACGGGATCCGTGCGGCGCTCGAACGCGCCGGCATTACCGTGCATTCCATCACGCCCGTCGCGCCGTCGCTCGAAGACGTCTTCCTCGACGTCATCGACCGTGCGCGCGCCCGGGGCGGGAGCGCCGCGTGATCGGACGAAAGGCGCTCGCCGTCTATCGGAAGGAGCTGCGGCAGATCGCGCGCGACCGCCGCACGCTGCTGATCCTCGTCTTCGTACCCGCGTTCTTCCTGCTGCTCTACGGCTACGCCCTCAACTGGGACATCCGGCACATCGCGCTCGCCGTCGAGGACCGCGACGGTACCGGCGACAGCCGGGCGCTCGTGGCCGCGTTCGTCAATTCCGGCTATTTCGATCGGGTCGCGGACGTTCACAGCCCCGACGATATCGATCGCCTGCTCAACCTGAACACCGCCCGGGCGGCGCTCGTGATTCCCGAGAACTTCGGACGCGATCTGGTCAACGGTCTCCGCCCGCAGGTGCAGGTCATCATCAACGGCGACAACGCGAACACCGCGACGACGGTCATGGGCTACGCGGCGAGCATCGTCCAAAGCGCCGGCGCCGCGATGTTCGACGGGGAAGTGCGGGAACCTCCGGTTTCGATCGAGCCGCGCATCTGGTACAACCCGGAACTCCGCAGCACGCTGTTCCTGGTTCCGGGGCTCATCGCGTACATCCTCATGATCACGGCGGTCATCTCGACAGCCATCTCCATCGTGCGCGAGAAAGAGAGCGGGACCATCGAGCAGGTGCGGATGGCGCCTATCGACACGTTCTCGTTCGTGGTCGGCAAGAGCATCCCGTATTTCCTCATCTCGCTCACGTCGGCGGCGCTCATCGTGTTTGCGGCAATGCTGCTCTTCGGGCTGCCGATGCGCGGCAACTGGATCTCGCTGCTGCTCGCCGTCTCGCTGTTCATCGCGGGAGCGCTGGGGCAGGGACTGCTGATTTCGACGGCAGCGGAGACCCAGCAGGTGGCGTTTCAGGCGGCGATGCTGTCCTCGTTCCTTCCGACGCTGATGCTCTCGGGATTCATCTTTCCGATCTCCAGCATGCCGACGGCGCTCCAGCTCGTGACCTACGTCGTGCCGGCGCGGTACTTCCTGGTTGCGCTGCGCGGCATCGTGCTGAAAGGCGTGCCGGTTGCCGTTCTGACGCCGCAGCTGGCCGCCCTGACGGTGTACGCGCTGGCGATGCTGGCACTGGCGTCCGTCCGGCTGGCCAGGGAGCGCGGCTGATGCGGCGGCTGCGACGCCTCGTCTGGAAGGAATTCCTGGAGCTGCGACAGGACCCGCGGCTGTTCGTGCTGGTGATCATCGCGCCCATCATTCAGCTGACGATGCTGGGGTATGCGGCAACGACTGACGTTCGCGACGTGCCGGTGGTCGTCGCCGACGGCGATCGCAGCCCTGCAAGCCGCGAGCTGATTGCGCGCTTCGATGCCTCGAGGAACTTCACGGTCGTGGATACGGTGACGTCGCTCACCGACGTCGACGCGTACCTGCAGCGGGGCACGGCCTGGGTGGCGCTGGCGATCCCGACGGGCTACGGAGCGGCGATTCACTCGGCAACGCCCGTGTCGCTTCAGGTTGTCGCGGACGGCACCGACTCGAACTCCACGACGGTCGCGCTGGGCTACGCCACGTCGCTCGTGAACGACTACGCGCAGGAGCTGGTGTCCCGCCGCGCTGCGGCAACTGGAGCGCGCGTGCCGGGGATCGATCTGCGGCTTCGCATCTGGTTCAACCCGCAGCTCGAGAGCCGGTACTTCATGATCCCGGGGGTGCTGGCGCTGTTGCTGCTGCTCGTGACCGCGAATCTCGCCGCCATGGGAATCGTGCGCGAGAAGGAACTCGGCACGCTCGAGCAGTTGAACGTGACGCCGCTTCGCCGCTGGGAGCTCATCGTCGGCAAGCTGCTGCCGTACGGGGTGATTGCGCTCATCGACGTGCTCCTCGTCACCGCGGTCGCCGTGTTCTGGTTCGAAGTGCCGCTTCGGGGCAGCTTCTGGCTGCTCTTTGCGCTCAGCCTCGTCTACGTGCTCTGCACGCTCGGCCTCGGGCTGTTCATCTCGACGATTTCGGATACGCAGCAGCAGGCCATGATGACGGCGACGTTCTTCTTTCTCACGCCGATGATCTATCTGTCGGGGTTCATCTTCCCGATCGAGAACATGCCCCCCGTCATCCAGTACGCGACGTACCTCATTCCTCTTCGGTACTTTCTCGTCATCGTCCGCGGGATTTTTCTAAAGGGCCTTGGCCTGAGCTGGCTGTGGCCGCAGGCCGCCGCGATGACGGCGTGGGGAGTGATCGTCCTTGCGCTCGCGGTGGCGCGGAGCCGCAAGCGGACGGCGTGAGGCGGGAGGCG
>JAICSD010000097.1 GCA_025937075.1 Vicinamibacteria bacterium
CTCGCCGGCACCGATCCGAGCGTGACCCGCGCGGAGCGGCTCGACGCGAAATTCGAAGGCGTCGCCTTCGGCATCCTGGCCGGCGTCCCGGATGCCGATGGCGCACCCGTCGATTCGCCGGACGGCGTTCGATTGGGAAGCGCCGCCATACTCTCCATGAACCCGAACGGGTCCTCCTCGTCCGGCACGCTGTACGTGCACGGGCGCGAGCGAACGCAGTACGCCGTGCGCGTGCTCGGCGCGACCGGCCGCGTGCGCGTCCTGAAGTTCGTGGAAACGTCGCGGCGGTGGGTGGAGCAGTGATGGAACGCAGGAAGGAAAGCCGCGTGAACGGCGCGGCCGTCCGTCAGATCGCCGGGCGTATCCGTCCAGGGTACGCGGTGGTCGTGATCAACCTGAGTCCATCGGGCGCGCTCGTCGAAGGGCCGCGCCCCCTGCCACCAGGCCGCCGCGTCGACGTGCACCTGGCGGAAGGCGACCTGCGCGTGCTGGTTCGCGCGCAGGTCATTCGCTGCTCGGTTGCCACGCTCGATGCCGACTCGATCACCTATCGCGCCGGTCTGTCGTTCCACGAGCGGCTGGAGATCAGTGAACGCCAGACCCCCTGCGTGTATGCAGTGCCCGCCAAGGACCCGCCGCTCGTCCCAATGTCTGAGCAGTCGCTACCCGCATTTTTGAACCGCGAAGTGGAGCGCACGTCGGAGCATGGAAAACGCCCATGAATTCATCGCCGGGGAGACTGGCACCACCTTTGTGTGCAGCGCGACGCGCAACCTGCATCGAAGGAGCGGCCTTGTCCTGCGAACGAGAGGAACGAACGGCATCCGTGTCGCGCAAGGCAGACAGGCGCAAGGGCGTCGGTGCGCTGCTGGCCGAACTCGTTGCGGCATTGCCGATGGCGCGGCAGCCGCGCTACGTCCGCGAGCGCTTCGAAGAGGCGCTGCGCGGGATGCTGAGGGCGCGCAGCCTGGAGCTGCGCGACGGCGTCGCAGCACCCAGGCCGGTCGACGAGGCCGTGTCGCTGCCGGTGAGGGTCGGCGTGCTCACGCTGGGCGCCATCGATGCGTCGTTCGAGGCGCCGCCCCAGTTCGACGAGTGGGAGCGGCAGCTCCTCGAATCGGCGCGACAGCTCGGAGCCCTGGTGCTCGTGATCGAGCGCGCGATTCGTGCCGGCTTGTTCGGGGGGCCGCGGCCGCGCACGGACGGCGCCGCGCCGATCATCGGATCGAGCCCCTCGATGCGCGGCGTTCGCGATCGGATCGAGCGCGTCGCGGCAACCGACTTTGCCGTCCTCATCGAGGGCGAGTCGGGCAGCGGGAAGGAGCTGGTCGCGCATCAGATCCACGATGTGAGCCTCCGCCGGAGCGGGCCTTTCGTTGCCGTCAACTGTGCGGCGATCGTGGAAACGCTGCTCGAGGCGGAGCTGTTCGGGATCGAAGACCGTGTGGCGACGGGCGTCAAGGGACGACGGGGAAAATTCGAGCACGCGCACGAAGGCACGCTGTTCCTCGACGAGGTCGCCGATCTCTCCCCCTCCGCGCAGGCCAAGCTGCTGCGCGTCATTCAGGAGATGTCCGTCGAGCGCGTCGGGAGCATCGGCGGAAAGTCGGTCGACGTGCGGATCATCGCGGCGACCAACCAGCGGCTCGCCGACCTCGTCGCGCGCGGAAAATTCAGGCTCGATTTGTTCTATCGCCTGCACGGCGTCGAGATCGTCGTCCCGCCGCTGCGCGAACGTCCGCAGGACATCCTCGAGCTCGCTGAATACTTTCTCGAGCGTCATCGCCCGTACCGTCGGCTCCGTCTGTCGACGGCCGTCAGCGATGCGCTCGTCGCCTACCGCTGGCCGGGGAACGTTCGTGAGCTGCAGCGCGTGATCGAACGCGCGGTGGCGCTGGCCGAGTCGGAGGAGCTGCAGCTCGTCGATCTTCCGCCGCCGCTGTTGAACGGCTACGCGGAGAACTTGATCCCGTCACTGCGCCGGGCCGACACGATGCGGGCGTGGGGCAGCCGGTATGCGCGCCTCGTGCTGGAGCGCTGCGAAAACAACAAGCGGCGCGCCTGCCGTGAGCTGGGAATCTCTTACCACACGCTCCAGGGCTACCTCCGATATCGGCCCGAGGAGCCGCGGCGGAACGGCACCAGCCGCTGTCCATGACATGCGCGTGGGACGCGCGTGGGACTCATCCTTGACCCCCGCGCAATCCGCATAGTACCTTTCCCTGGATACGCGCCTGCCGACAGGCTGGCCCTGCCGTCTCGGTCCATGACACAGTCCGGGTCCGCCGCCCTCAAGAAAACGCCGCTCAACGCTCGCCATCGCGCTGCCGGTGCCCGCATGGTCGACTTCGCCGGATGGGACATGCCCGTCGAATACTCCGGCATCGCCGACGAGCACGTGGCGGTGAGGACGCGCGCCGGTCTCTTCGATGTCAGCCACATGGGGGAGATCGAGATTGCGGGGACCGACGCGCTGGCGGCGGTTCAGCGGATGACGTCCAACGATGCGTCGCGCCTGGCGGTCGGTCAGGTGCAGTACGCGGCGCTGACGACACCGCAGGGCACATTCGTCGATGATGTGCTGACGTACAGGCTGGCGGAATCGCACTTCATGCTCGTGGTGAACGCGTCCAACATCATGAAGGACTTCCGCTGGATTACGGATCACGTGAAAGATGTCGGTGACGCGGTCGCGGTGAACACCAGCTCTCGCTACGCGCTCCTGGCGCTCCAGGGACCAGCGGCGTTGCAGGTCCTTCAGCGGCTCACCGGCATCGATCTCGCGGGCATGAAGTACTACTGGTTCGCGAACGGAGAGGTGGCCGCGGTGAAGGCGACGGTCTCGCGCACGGGCTACACCGGCGAAGATGGCTTCGAGGTGTTCGTCGCGCCCGGCGCCGCCGAGCGCGTGTGGGAGGCGATCCTCCAGGCCGGGCAGGACGCCGGCGTCGTTCCGGCAGGCCTGGGCGCGCGCGACACGCTGCGCCTCGAAGCCTCGATGCGTCTCTACGGCAACGACATGGATGAGACGACGACGGTGCTCGAGGCGGATCTCGGCTGGATCGTCGGGTGGAAGAAGCCGGATTTCATCGGGGCCGACGTCCTGCGCGATCAGAAAACGACGGGCGTCACGCGAAAGCTGGTTGGCTTTGAAATGATCGACCGCGCCATCGGCCGTCATGGGTACGATGTGTACGTCGACGGGCGCAAGGCTGGCGTGGTCACCAGCGGCACGCAGACCCCGTTCCTGAAAAAGGCAATCGGGATGGCGTACGTGCCGGCGGATCGATCCGAACCGGGCACGCACGTCGAGATCGATGTGCGCGGCCGCCGGCTGAAGGCGGCGGTCGTCCCGATGCCGTTTTACAAACGTCCCAGATAGCTGCGGCGAGGAGTGCGCCAGATCATGTATCCGCCAGACCTCAAATACACCAAAGACCACGAGTGGATTCGGATCGGCGGCGCGACGGCGCGCGTCGGCATCACCGATTATGCGCAGAGGCAACTCGGGGACGTGGTCTATCTGGAACTGCCGGCAGTCGGTCGCACGCTGAAAAAGGGGGAGGTCTTCGGCACGATCGAGTCCGTCAAGGCCGTGTCGGAACTATACAGTCCGGTCGGCGGGGAAGTCACCGAAGTGAACTCCGCGCTCACGCAGAACCCCGAAACGGTCAACAAGGATCCGCACGGATCGTGGATGATCGGCCTGAAGGTCAGCGATGCGGTGGAATCCCGGGACCTTCTGGACGCGTCGCAATATACGGACCTCACGAAGTAATGGCAGACCCGACCCACGACACCTTTGAATCACGTCACATTGGACCCGATGCCGCGGAGCGCGATGCGATGCTCCGGTCAATCGGCGTCGGCTCGCTCGATGAGCTGATCGATCAGACGATGCCCTCCGGCATCCGGCTCGGGCGAACGCTGCAGCTTCCGCCGGCGGACACGGAGGCCGCGTATCTGCGGCGCCTGCGCGGCATCGCGGGCCGCAACCGGCTGACGCGCACCCACATCGGGATGGGCTACTACGACTGCGTCACGCCCGCGGTGATTCTCCGCAACGTGCTCGAGAATCCAGGCTGGTACACGCCGTACACGCCGTACCAGGCGGAGATTGCGCAAGGCCGGCTCGAGTCGCTGCTCAACTTCCAGACGATGACCCGCGATCTCACCGGCATGGAGATCGCGACGGCATCGCTGCTCGACGAGGGCACTGCGGCTGCCGAAGCGATGACGATGTTCCATCGCGTCAACGTGAAGCGCGCGCCGGCGGGGCAGGAGAGCGTGTTCCTCGTCTCCTCACGGACCTTCCCGCAGACGATCGACGTCCTGCGCGGGCGTGCGGAACCCTTGGGGATCCGCCTCGAGATCGGCGACCCGGAGTCGATGCGGATGGAGGGCGCCTTCGGACTGCTGCTCCAGTATCCAGACGACAACGGACAGGCGCGAGATCTTCGCCCCCTGATCGAGCGCGCGCATGCGTCGGGCCTTCTGGTCGCCGTGGCGACGGATCTCATGGCGCTCACGCTGCTGGTGCCGCCCGGGGAGATGGGCGCCGACGCGGTCGTCGGCAACTCGCAGCGCTTCGGCGTGCCGCTCGGATATGGCGGTCCGCATGCGGCGTTCTTCGCGACGCGCGACACGTTCGTACGCCAGGCGCCTGGGCGTATCATCGGCGTTTCCGTCGACGCACGCGGCGCCCGCGCGTATCGGATGGCGCTGCAGACGCGCGAACAGCACATCCGCCGGGAGAAGGCGACGTCGAACATCTGCACGGCGCAGGCGCTGCTGGCGAACATCGCGGCGATGTACGCGGTGTATCACGGTCCGAAAGGACTGCGTACGATCGGCGAGGGCATTCACAATCTCACCGGGGTGCTGGACATGGCGCTCGCCGCTCTCGGCTACCGCCAGGTGAACGACGCCTACTTCGACACGCTCAGGATCGAAGGCGCGAACACGCCCGCGGTGCGCGCAGCGGCTGAATCGGAGGGGCTCGACTTCCGCTACTTCCAGGACGGCGCGATCGGCATCTCGCTCGACGAGACGACGACGGTCGAGGACGTGAAGGACATCTTCCGTGTGTTCGCCGCGCCGCTTGGCAAATCGGCGGCGATGGTCGTCCGCGAGAACGCCCGATTCGTGATGCGCGCTCCGGGTTCCATCGTTCGCACGAGTCCGTACCTTACGCACCCGGTGTTCAACACCTATCATTCCGAGACCGAGATGATGCGGTACATCCGCGCTCTCGAGCGGAAGGACATCGGCCTCGATACATCGATGATCCCGCTCGGGTCGTGCACGATGAAGCTGAACGCGGCGGCAGAGATGCTGCCGATCACGTGGCCGGAATTCAGCCGCATGCATCCGTGTGCACCGCTCGATCACGCATCGGGGTATCTCGAGGTGTTTCGTGAGCTCGAGGCGGCACTCTGCGAGATCACGGGATTTTCGGCGGTCTCGCTGCAGCCCAATTCAGGCGCGCAGGGAGAGTTCGCCGGGTTGATGGCGATTCGCGCCTACCATCGCGATCGCGGTGATCTCCGCCGCGACATCGTCCTGATCCCCTCGTCGGCACACGGCACGAATCCGGCGAGCGCGACGATGGCAGGGCTGCGCGTCGTGGTGGTGGCCTGCGATGAGCACGGGTACATCGAGCTCGGTGATTTACGGACCAAGGCGCAGCAGCACCGCGCCACGCTCGCCGCCCTGATGGTGACCTACCCGTCCACGTACGGCGTGTTCGAGGAGGATATCCGCGAGATCTGCGCGATCGTCCACGAGCACGGCGGGCAGGTGTACATGGATGGCGCCAACATGAACGCGCAGGTCGGCCTGACCAGCCCTGCGTCGATCGGCGCCGACGTGTGCCACCTCAATCTGCACAAGACCTTTGCGATCCCGCATGGCGGGGGCGGGCCCGGGATGGGACCGATCGCCGTCGCGGCGCACCTGGTGCCGTATCTGCCGCGCCATGCGATCGTGAAGACGGGAGGGGAGAAGGGCATTCCTGCCGTCGCATCCGCGCCGTGGGGGAGCGCGAGCATCCTGCTCATCTCGTACGGCTACATCCGGATGCTCGGGCACGCGGGCATGACCGAATCGAGCCGCGTCGCGATTCTGAACGCGAACTACATCAAGGCGCGGCTGCAGGCGCACTACGACGTGCTGTACGCGAACCACAACGGGCGCGTCGCGCACGAGATGATTTTCGATCTGCGACCGTTCAAGCACGGCGGCGGTCCGTCGATCGACGAGCAGGACGTCGCGAAGCGGCTCATGGATTACGGTTTCCATGCGCCCACCGTCTCGTTCCCGGTGGCGGGCACCATGATGATCGAGCCAACGGAGAGCGAGGCGAAGGCGGAGCTGGACAGGTTCTGCGAGGCGCTGATCGCGATTCGACGAGAGATTCAGGATGTCGTCGATGGCCGCGCCGATGCCAAGGACAACGTGCTGAAGAACGCACCGCATACCGCCGAAGCGGTGTCATCTGACGACTGGACGCATCCGTACACGCGCGAGCAGGCCGCGTACCCGCTGCCGTTCGTGCGCGCACACAAGGTGTGGCCCGCCGTCGCACGGATCGACAATCCGTACGGCGATCGGAATCTGATGTGCGCGTGCCCGCCGATGGAGGAGTACATCGAGCAGGGAGCATCTGCATGAATCGCGGCCCTGAAAGGGCCGCGCCACGATGGTCGTAGGGCGGCTCTTTCAGGGCCGCCTGAACCGACGACCCGCCGCGCCGAAGACGCAGGTGCCGAGCAGCAACAGCGTGGACGGCTCGGGCGTGGGTTGCGCGAAGTCGAACCGCACGCTATCCACCATCCAGCTAGGCGCAAACCCCGCCTGAGGAGGAAACGGGACGAGCCCCACCCTGGCCGTCCCGTTCCCGAACAACTGGTCGTTGTGCGCGATTGCGCCGAGAGGCGTCGCCGCGAGCGCCAGGCCGGTCAACGAAAATGGCGCCGACACCTTTGCCTGGTCCGCGCCCGTGTCGGGCGCGATGATGAATCCGTCGAAGAGCAGGAACGCGTCCGCCATCGCATTGGCGTTGGCGCTGATAACGTAACGATCGCCTTCGATCGTCATCTCGCCCGTGAAAAACCCCGACCCGCCCGATAACCCGAGATTGAAGTCGATGCGCGTGCCGGGCGTGCATTCAGGGACGAAACACTGGGCGAAGAGGCCCTGTGGGCCCGACGTGGCCCGCCCGGTCAGGCTGAAACCTCGTGTGCCGACGATGTTCACGTCCCCGAAGGTAGGTGCGGCCGGGATGAGCACTGACCCGCTGACGATATTGATGGGATCGGCTCGCGCGGGAATAGCAGCCGCTGCCACGATGACGGTTGCCGCACAGGCAAGTTGAGCAAGTCGCGCCATTGTTTCGCCTCCCGCGGGCGCGCCTCGCAATCAGGATGCCGGTAACTTCCGCCTGAAGGCGGAAGCCACAGGTACAGCTCCACAGGTACAGCTCCACAGACTCTTGCGGCGTGTGTCTTCAGGCGGAAGGCGTGGTCGCGCGCGTCATCTCCTGAGCCTTGCGGCGATAGCCCTCGAGCAGCGCGAGCGTGATCGGTCCAGGCTTGCCCGTTCCAATTGGCCGTTCGTCGATGCGCGTGACCGGACTCAGCTCGCGCGTCGTGCTGGTGATGAACGCCTCATCAGCGGTCTCGAGGTCCTTGGGATAGAGGATCTCGTCGCGCACCTCAACGCCGACGGCCCGGCCGACGTCGGACAAGAACGCGCGTGTGATGCCTTCGAGGAGGCCCGCCGAGGACTTCGGCGTCAGCGCGACGCCGCCTCTCACCAGGAAGAAGTTCGACTGCGCGCACTCGGAGAGCTCACCCCGGTAATTGCACATCAGCGCTTCCTCCGCCCCGCGCCTGTAGGCTTCCTGCATCGCCAGTGCGTTGTTGAGGAGGTTGTTCGACTTGATGATCGGGTTCACCGAACGCGGATGATTCCGGAGCACTCCGACGAGCGAGATCTTGATGCCTTCGCGGGTCAGGCGCTGGGGGGGTTCGTCCAGCGGCTTGACGATGACGATCACCGAGGGGGAAGGCGTCGCCTTGATATCGTAAGTGAGCTCGCCGACGCCGCGTGTCAGCAGGACGCGAACGTACCACTCGCCTGCGAGGCCGCCGTCCTCCGCGCCGGCCGCGTGCATCGTGTCCTCGATGCGCGCCAGCAGCCACGCGTCGTCGAACGGCACGTCGAGCGCGAGATGCGCGGCCGACTTCCGCAGTCGGCGCACGTGGCGGTCGTACAGGAAAGGAACTCGGTTGTAGGTGCGAAGCGTTTCGTACACGCCTTCGCCGTATACGAATCCGTGATCGTAGACCGGCACGACGGCGTCGCTGGCTCCGGTGATCCTCCCGTTGACGTACACGGCTCCACGCATGCTTGCAGAATGCTAGCACAGCGACTATCGTGGGGCCGCGATGCGCGTCCTCAACACCCATCAGATGCGTGAAGCCGATCGTCAAACGATCGAGGACGTCGGAATCCCCTCGCTCGTCTTGATGGAGAACGCGGGGCGGCAGGCCGTCGCGGCGATGGAGGCCGCCTTCGAGGACCTGCCCTCGAGCCGCGTCGGCGTCCTCTGCGGACGCGGCAACAACGGCGGCGACGGCTTCGTCATTGCCCGGACCCTCGCGCAGCGCGGTATCGAGGGCATCGTCTTCCTGCTCGGCAGCGTGTCCGACGTCCGCGGCGACGCACGCGTGAACCTCGAGATTCTCGGACGCATCGGCATCACCGTCGTGGAGATTGCGAACGCGCAGGAATGGGAGCTGCACTTCAGCGAGATCTCCGAGTGCGACCTGATCGTCGATGCGATAGTCGGGACGGGGTTCTACGGTCCGCTCGGCGGGCTGCTCGAGACCGTCGTCGCAGACATCAACGGGCTCGGCGTGCCGATCGTCGCCATCGATCTGCCAACGGGAGTTTCCGCCGATTCGCACGAGCTCGAAGGGGAAGCGATTCAGGCCTCGATGACCATCACGCTGGCCGCGCCGAAGGTGCCGCTGGTCCTGCCGCCGGCGGATGCGTTCGGCGGCGATCTCGTGATCGCGGACATCGGGATCCCGGCGTCGGTGATCGACGAGCTGGACGGTCCGTGGCTGGAGTTGCTGACGCGCGAGCGCATGCGCGAGCTCGTGCCCGCCCGCGCGGCGGATTCCCACAAGGGGGACTTCGGGCGCGTGCTCATTGTCGCGGGATCGCTGGGGCGCACCGGCGCGGCGCACCTTGCCGCACTCGGCGCGCTGAAGTCGGGCGCGGGGCTCGTCACGATAGCGGCTCCACGGTCCGTCGTGCCGACGATCGCGGCGATGATGCCCGAGTACATGACGGCACCGCTCGAGGAGACCGCGGCGGGCACCATTGATTTCGCGTCAACGGATCGCGTGCTCGATCTGAAGGCAGACATCATCGCTCTCGGTCCGGGGCTCGGTCAGGATCCATCGACCGCCGCGTTCGTGCAGGCGATCGTCGAGCGCGCGGGCGTGCCGCTCGTCCTCGATGCCGATGCGCTCAATGCATTCTCCGGCGATCCCGAGCGGTTGGCCGGACGGGACGGCGTCGAGGTGATCATGACGCCGCATCCAGGAGAAATGGCGCGCCTGCTGGGCGTCAGCATCGAGCAGGTCCAGTCGGATCGCCTGGCGCATGCACGCGAATTCGCCGCGTCGCATCGCGTGCATGTCGTGCTGAAAGGGCATCGGACGATCATTGCCGGGCCCGACGGGCGGTCGTTCGTCAATCTGACGGGCAACCCGGGCATGGCGACCGGCGGCACCGGCGATCTGCTGACAGGCATGATCGCCGCCTGGTTCGCGCAGTTGCTCGACGCCGAGGGGGCGTGCAAGCTGGCCGTGTATCTGCACGGCGCCGCCGGCGATCTGGCGGAAGCGGACGAAGGGGAGAACGCGCTCATCGCAACGGACATCGCCGCGCGGCTGGGTGATGCGCTGCTCGAGCTGACGGCGCGGCGGCGGATCAAGAAAGAGTCCTGAGGAGGTTGGAATGCTCCAGACCTCCACAGAAGGAGAAACGACGGCAGCCGGTGAAGCGCTGGGCCGTGAACTGAAGCCCGGAGATGTCGTTCTGCTCTACGGCGATCTGGGAGCGGGGAAGACGGCGTTCGTCCGCGGGCTGGCCGCCGGAATCGGCGCGAAGGCCGATGAGGTGTCGAGTCCGACATTCACGATTGTGCAGGAGTACCCCGGCACGAACGCGACGCTGTACCACGTGGATCTCTACAGGCTCGAAGTCGCGGAGATCGATGACCTTGGGCTCGAGGATCTCGTGTCCGGCGACGGTATCGTCGCGATCGAATGGGCGGAGCGATGGCGCGGGCGGCCCGGCGGAGAGAGAGTTGTCGAGGTCCAGCTGGCTGATGCCGGGGAGGATCGCCGAACGATCGACATCACACGCTGACAACTGTCAATCGACAATCACTCTATCCGGTAGTTCGGCGCTTCCTTGGTGATGATGACGTCGTGCACGTGGCCTTCGCGCAAACCGGCGGGGCTGACGCGGATCAGGCGCGCCTCGCGCTGCAGCGTCGGGATGTCCCTGCAGCCCGTGTAGCCCATTCCCGCCCGGAGGCCGCCCACGAGCTGATGGATCATGGCGGCGACACTGCCTTTGTGCGCGACGCGTCCCTCGATGCCTTCGGGCACGAGCTTGTCAGCCGCCTCCGGGCTGCTCTCGAGATCGAACTCGTCCTGAAAATACCGATCGCGGCTGCCGCGCCGCATCGCGCCGAGCGACCCCATGCCGCGGTATTCCTTGAAGCTGCGCCCCTGGAACAGGATCATCTCGCCCGGGCTCTCGTCGGTTCCCGCGAACAGGCTGCCGATCATGACCGCGCTCGCGCCGACGGCGATCGCCTTCGTGATGTCGCCCGAGTAGCGAATCCCGCCGTCGGCGATCACGGGCACCTTGTGCGGCGCGGCGGCGCGTGCGCACTCCGCGACGGCGGTGATCATCGGCACGCCGATGCCGGCGACCACCCGCGTCGTGCAGATGGATCCGGCGCCGATGCCGACCTTCACGGCATCCACGCCAATCTGAATCAACGCTTCGGTGGCTTCGGCGGTCGCGATGTTGCCGGCCACGACCTCGACGTTCGGGAACTGCCGACGAATGCGGCGGACCATGTCCATCACGCCCTGCGAGTGGCCGTGGGCCGTATCGATGACGAGCGCGTCCACGTTTGCGGAGACGAGCGCTTCCGCCCGCGCCATCGCGTCGCGTCCGACCCCGACGGCCGCGCCGCAGCGCAGGCGGCCCAGCGAGTCCTTGCACGCGTTCGGGTACTTGATCGCCTTCTGGATGTCCTTGACGGTGATCAGCCCCTTGAGCATGAACCGGTCGTCGACGACCAGCAGCTTTTCGACCTTGTGGCGGTGAAGGAACTCGCGCGCCTGCTCGAGCGTCGTGCCGACCGGCACCGTGAACAGCGGCTCGCGCGTCATGATGTCGGAGATCGGACGGTCCAGGTTCGTCTCGAACCTGAGGTCGCGATTCGTGAGGATTCCGACGAGCCGCCCTTCCTTGCTGCCGTCCTGCGTGATCGGCACGCC